>NZ_FNBU01000004.1 GCF_900102435.1 Sporolituus thermophilus DSM 23256
CATCTTTTCGGCAAACTACCCAGCCAGGACGAAGCATCTTATCTTGTTTGATCAGCTGGTCCATTTTTTCTAAAACCGCCTTGACGATCGTGCGCCCTACGTCATGTAGTTTATTTTGTAACAGCCGCTCAAATTTCTGAAAATCCATCTCATACAATAAACGCTCAAATTCTTTCTCGTCTTCTCCCAACTTCGAAAGGATAACCTCTTTGATATATCGAATAAATACTGTCATGAAGACATCACCCCTGGGTAATCTTTTTGGATTACTCATCCCGTCGAAGGATGGTGATGTCTTCTTCTTTTTTCTTCCTCAAAAATCCTACAGTAATTTTACACTAACGATTTTTGTATTTTCAATCGAATAGACCGAGACTTGCGGCAGGTTAACGGGCGGCTTTAAGACGATATAGTTCTGCTTCTTGATTGGTTTGGCGTAGGTATAATATATATCCCATAGCAGGTAAAATCAACTTGAATTTTGTAGCGCAAATAGTACAATAAAAACAAGGTTTTGTCTTAATATTTCTTAATATTCTTTGTTCGAATAATTTTAAAGGGATGCCGGCTTCACTGGGAGCCGGTTGAATTTTGCCCCGTACTGGGGTGTCAGGGGTTGGTAAAACGGTATGCGGTCAGTTTTGCGCGATATTCAGGACACCGTAATCAAGTATGCCAATATTATTGCCCATGTTATTGATGTCGACGTTGAAATCGTTGATGCCAACCTGTGCCGGATAGCCGGTACCGGGGCCTACAGCAACAGAATTAATGAAGATATTTCCAATGAGGGATTTGTCTATAAAACTGTTTTGGCTTCCGGTCAACCGCAGTTTATTGAGGAACCGGGGCGGCACAAATTATGTCTATCTTGTCCCAAACAGTTAATATGTGCAGAGAAACTGGAAATGTGCACTCCAATCAGGTTAAGAGACGAAATTATTGGCGTTATCGGTCTTATTTGCTTTAATGACCGGCAAAAACAGCACCTGCTGGCCAACAAGGAGGCTTACCGCGAGTTTCTCGGGCAAATTGCCGAGTTTATCAGCATCAAAGCTTATGAAAAGCAGGAAGCGGAGCGTAATTTGGCCATTGTAAATTTGCTCAACCAAGTTGTAAACAACATTGATAAAGGCGTGCTTATTCTGGATAAAGATAACATCATTGTCCACGCTAACGGCAGTGCAATGAAACAACTGGCGTTGTCTCCGACCTGTTTTCAGAAAAAAATCAGCCTGGAAGCTACGGGTGATTCTCTGCTGGCATCGGAAGAATTTAAGATTACCATTGATAACAAGGTTTACTACCTGATCGGTGATATTTTCCCGGTCAGACTCCGGATTGCCGAGTATTCCAAAGTGCTGATATTCAACGAAATCAAGAAAGTGAAGTCAGGAATTTACGAACTGACCAACATTCATAATGACGTCAGGATCGGTAACATTCTGGGCGGCTCCGAGATTATGCGTCAGCTAAAAGCCAAAGTGCTAAAGATTGCCGCCTCCCACTCCACCGTTCTCATTACCGGAGAAAGCGGGACTGGTAAGGAAATGTTCGCCCGGGCCATTCACGCCGAAAGCAGTCGCCAAAATTATCCGTTTGTCGCGATCAACTGCGGCGCCATACCCGATACGCTGCTGGAAAGCGAGCTGTTCGGCTATGTAAAAGGCGCTTTTACAGGAGCGGATCCGCGAGGGAAAATTGGAAAGTTCGAACTGGCCAACAAGGGAGTTATTTTTCTTGACGAAATTGGTGATATGCCGCTGTATCTGCAAGTAAAGCTGCTCCGGGTTCTGCAGGAAAGAAAAATTACCAGGATTGGCTCCAACCAGGTGATTGATATTGACGTACGGGTAATTGCCGCAACTAATAAAGACTTGCGGGCCATGATTAAAGAAAACAAGTTTCGGGAAGACCTTTTCTACCGGCTAAACGTCATTCCCTTGGAGATACCGCCGCTGCGGGAACGGAAGGAAAATATTGCCGAGCTTGTCATGTTTTTGGTGGCAAAATATGCCCGCTTGTTCAATAAAAAAGTTACGGGCGTAGACGAGGAAACAATGCGTATTCTCGAGAGGTATTCCTGGCCCGGTAATGTACGCGAACTGGAAAACACCGTGGAATTCATGATTAACATGATGGAAGGGGACGGGATACTAACGACGGCCACCCTACCCAAAAACCTTCTGGAACACAGGAGTGAGCAGACCAACCGGGAATGCCCGATACGTCCCTTGAAAGAAATAGAGCGCGAGGCGATTGAACAGGCATTGAAAATTTATGGCGTTACCACCCGGGGGAAACAGCTTGCCGCCAGGCAGTTGGGTATTGGGATTGCTACCCTGTATCGCAAGATAGAGGAGTATTCTTTATCATAATGATAAAAAAGGCGGCCTAGCCTCTATCAAAATGATAAAATTTATCATTTTGATAGAGGCTTTTTAACACCCGGACTACTCGAGATGTGGTGCAAATGCAGGGATTTGCGGCATCCATCCATATTGGCACAGAATTTGCAAAAGTTAAAATTGCCGGACCAAACATTAAGGAGGGGAAATATTGAGCGAAAAGCTGCAGTGGATAGGCAATCAGTTAATGCAGACAAAAGACACCGGCGTGTCTATCGGCTTTTTGAGCGAGCAGGAAATTGACAAAGCACGAAAGTTTCACCAAAGTTTTCCCGAGTATCGGGAAACACCGCTGCGTAGTCTGGCTAATCTGGCCGGAGCGCTAGGAGTTGGCGGGATCTATGTGAAAGACGAGTCTTACCGCTTTGGACTAAATGCCTTTAAAGTGCTCGGCGGGTCTTACGCTATGGCGCGGTATCTGGCGGAGCGGTTGGAGGAAGACATTGCCAAGCTGCCGTTTGACCGGCTGACGTCGCCGGCTGTCAAACAGCGGCTCGGGGAAATTACCTTCACCACCGCTACGGATGGCAACCACGGCCGTGGCGTTGCCTGGACGGCCCGACGGCTGGGGCAAAAAGCAGTAGTCTATATGCCCAAAGGTTCGGCGGTTCGGCGCTTGGAGAATATCCGGGCTGAAGGTGCACAAGCATATATTACCGACATGAATTATGATGATGCCGTGCGTTTGGCAGCGGAAAGTGCCCGGAAGTACGGCTGGGTTATTGTCCAGGATACTGCCTGGGAAGGCTATGAAGACATCCCAACCTGGATTATGCAGGGATATGGCACCATGGCGGCTGAGGCATTAACCCAGCTCCGGGAGTATGGTGTGGAAAAACCCACTCACGTTTTTGTCCAGGCCGGGGTAGGATCGCTGGCCGGCGCAGTTCAGGGGTATCTGGCGTCGGTATTCGGTGATGACCGTCCCATAACGGTTATTGTCGAGGCCAATCAGGCGGATTGCCTGTTCCGGTCAGCTTTGGCCGGCGATGGCAAACCGCGGGTGGTAACAGGCGATTTGGCGACTATCATGGCGGGGCTTGCATGCGGTGAGCCAAACATCATCGGCTGGAACATTCTCCGGGACTACAGCCATATGTTTGTGTCGTGCCCTGACTGGATTGCGGCCCGCGGTATGCGGATACTGGGCAATCCTTTGGCCGGCGATGACCGGATTGTTTCCGGCGAGTCAGGAGCGGTTACTGCCGGTTTGCTGAGCGTGATTATGCAGCACCCCGAATGGGCAAAGCTCCGGGAGGCCTTGCATCTTGACGAAAGCTCCAGAATTCTCCTGTTCAGTACGGAGGGCGACACCGATCCGGAAAAATACCGCAGCATTGTCTGGGATGGCGAGTATGCCAGCTACGAACAAAGCGGAGGAGAGAAGAAATAATGTTAACAGAAAAACGTCAACAAGAACTTGTCGCGTTATGCCAGGAGCTTATTCGGCGGCCTAGCTACTCAGGCGAGGAAAACCAAGTAGTTGATGCAATGAAAGCCGCGTTTCAGGCTCTGGGGTTTGATGCCGTTCATGTGGACGACTACGGCAATGTTATCGGGGCGATATACGGTAAGCAGCCTGGCAAGGCCATTTTATTTGACGGTCACATTGACACCGTTCCTGTTAGTGATGAAGAAAAGTGGGCATATCCTCCTTTCGGTGCGGAAATTGCCAATGGGCGTATTTACGGCAGGGGTGCCTCGGACATGAAGGGGGCGGTGAGCGCCATGCTCAGCGCGGCCGGATTTTTCGCCGCTGATACGGCAAGGAACTTTGCTGGAACTATTTATGTCGCCGGCGTCGTGCATGAAGAGTGTTTTGAAGGGGTTGCTTCCCGGTTAATCAGCAGCAAATTCAAGCCTGACTATGTGGTGATCGGTGAGGCTTCGGAACTCAATCTCAAAATCGGTCAACGGGGCAGGGCGGAAATTGTCGTCGAAACTTTTGGGAAGCCCGCCCATTCCGCCAACCCGCACAAAGGTATTAACGCTGTGTATAAAATGGCGGCGCTGATTGAACGCATCCGGCAGCTGCCCACACCGCATCACGAGGTGTTGGGCAATGGCATCCTGGAATTGACGGACATTAAGTCGGCGCCTTATCCCGGAGCATCGGTGGTGCCATATTACTGCCGGGCTACTTATGACCGGCGTTTGCTGGTCGGTGAGACCAGGGAAGAGGTGCTGCGCCCCATTCACAGCGTTATTGCCGAAATGGCTGCTGTCGATCCGGAGTTTTCGGCCAAAGCCTATTACGCCGTGGGTACGGAAAAATGCCATACCGGAGCGGAAATTACGGGCGAAAGGTTTTTCCCGGCATGGCTGTATGACGAAGGTGACGGCTTTGTCCAAGCCACGCTGCAGGGGTTGCGGGATATGGGCCTTGACCCGCAGGTCACCCACTATTCTTTCTGCACCAATGGCAGCCATTATGCCGGCGAAGCGGGAATAAAAACGATTGGCTTCGGACCTTCGCGGGAAAATCTGGCCCATATCACTGATGAATATATCGAGCTTGAACAGCTCTTTGGCGCGTGCCGCGGTTATTACGGCATTATGCGGGCTGTTTTAAAATAAGGCGAGGTGAGCATAATGAAGACCCTTATCAAGAACGGCCGCATTGCTGACGGCACGGGACATCCGTCGTTTATCGGCAGCGTGGCGATTGACGGCGACCGGATCAGCGCGGTGGGGGAGGGCATAAGCGCTGATGGTTTTGACCGAGTGGTTGATGCTCAGGGGTTGGTAATTGCCCCGGGATTTATTGACACGCACAGCCACTCGGATCTCCAGCTGCTGCTTGATCCGTTTGTTGCTCCTAAGATCAGGCAGGGTATTACGACGGAAATTCTCGGTCAGGACGGCATTTCGATGGCGCCGCTTCCTAAGCAGTATATAAGCCCGTGGCGGAAAAACCTGGCCGGGCTTAACGGTGACAGCGACCGAATCGACTGGGAATATGAGACTACCGATGGTTACTTACGCCTGCTCGAACAGTCGGGGGTAGGGCTCAATGCGGGCTATCTGGTTCCCCACGGTAACATCCGCATGGAGGCAATGGGTCTGGACAATCGGCAACCGTCGGAGGAAGAGCTGCGGCGTATGCAGGATATTACGCGGCGGGAAATGGAGGCCGGGGCCCTCGGGCTGTCGACCGGGCTGATTTATATGCCCTGTGCTTATGCCGCTACGGAGGAAGTTATCGAGTTATGCAAGGTGGTTGCCGAATACGACGGGGTATTTGTTATTCACCAGCGCAGCGAAGCGGACTGCATTTTGGAGTCCATGCAGGAAGTCATCCGGATCGGCCGGGAGTCGGGCGTGAAGGTGCATTTTTCCCACTTTAAAGTGTGTGGCCGGAAAAATTGGGAAAAAATCGACCAGGTAATTGCTTTGCTGGAACAGGCCCAGGCCGAGGGCATCCGCGTTTCCTTCGACCAGTATCCTTATGTCGCCGGCAGCACTATGCTGGGAGTCATTCTGCCGCCCTGGGTTCATGACGGCGGGACGGATAAACTGTTAGAGCGTCTGGCTGATCCTAAGCTGCGTAAAAAGATGGTTTATGATATTGAGAACGGTCTGCCGGGGTGGGACAACTTTGTCGATTTTGCCGGCCTTGACCAAATTTTTGTGACCAGTGTCAAGACCAAAAACAATGAAGACCTAATCGGCAAAAATTTGATCGAAATTGGTCAAATTCGCGGCAAAAATCCTTATGACGCTACTTTTGACCTTTTGTACGAAGAACAGAACGCCGTGGGCATGGTCGATTTTTATGGTACAGACGAGCATATCATCAGATTTATGACCAGGCCGGAACAGAATGTATGCACCGACGGCCTGCTGGGCGGCAAGCCTCATCCGCGCGTTTACGGCTCATTTCCCCGGGTGCTCGGTAAATATGTCCGGGAGGAAAAAGCGCTTTCTTTAGAGGCAGCGGTACGCAAAATGACAGCCAAGCCGGCGGAAGTTTTCCGCATCAAGGACCGTGGCCTGTTAAAACCCGGTTATTATGCCGACATTGTTGTGTTTAACCCGGACACGGTGATTGACCGGGGGACGTTTATCGAACCTGCTCAGTATCCGGACGGTATTGAATATGTGCTTATCAATGGCAGGGTTGCTGTGGAGAAAGGCAAGCAAAATCAGGTATTAGCCGGTAAGGTACTCCGTAGATAGGGGTTCATAAAGGCAAAATGATAAGAGGAGGCAGGAAAATGACAACTCAAGCGACCCAAGGCGGATTTCGGTGGAAGCTAAGGTATTCAATTCTGGCCATTATTTGGGTGGGCTGGCTATTCTCATTTCTTGACCGGATGGTTATCAGCGTGGCGCTCCCGTTTATTGGCAAAGACCTGAATATTGACGCCACGATGCAGGGAGCTATTTTAAGCGCCTTTTTCGCCGGATATGCCCTGTTCCAGATACCTGGCGGCATGCTGGCCGATAAATTCGGGCCGAGGCGGGTTATGGCGCTGGCGATATCCTGGTGGTCTATTTTTACATCCCTTACCGGGCTTATTGCTACTTATCCCATTATGTTGTTCTGCCGTTTTATATTTGGGGTAGGCGAGGGATGTTTCCCAGGGGCGTCCTGGAAAACAATCGCAACTTACTTTCCCCCGAAGGAAAGGGCTACTGCCACAGCCATCCAATCTTCGGTAAATACGCTCGGGCCGGCAGTGGCCTCACTAGTGGCCGCCGGGATTATTGCCGCTTACGGCTGGCGCACTGTGTTTATTGCCCTCGGTATTCCCGGGCTATTGATCGGTTTGGCCATTTGGTTTTACTTCAAGGACAACCCGGCTGACCATCCCCACATGACGCAGGAAGAACTCGCTGAGCTTAATGTCCGGCCGGCAGCTGCCGACGCTACCGGTTCGGCAAACAGCGGCATTACCTTCAAGGAGTTTCTCAAAAAGCCCATTCTGTGGCAAATGGTATTAATCTGGTTTCTGTTTGATATCACCTTCTGGGGCTTTGTTTCCTGGTTGCCTTCCTATCTGATGAAAGTCAGAGGCTTTTCCCTTATCAAAACAGGAATTACCGGTTCTATCCCCTTCTTTGTCGGCACTTTAGGCATGCTGGCCGGCGGATACCTGTCTGACCGGGTGAAGGGCCAGCGTAAGTGGATGTTTATTCCTAACGCCCTGGTGGCTGGGTTCTTCCTGTATATGACGTATACCGTCCCGTCGGCAGATATGGCCGTTGTTTACCAGAGTATTTCCGCCTTCTTTATGTTCCTGGCTATGGCTGCGTTCTGGGGCTTGGTTATGGACACCATTCCTGCCCATATCATGGGGTCAAGCTCAGGTACGGTGAATTTCGGCGGGCAAGTTGCCGGTTTCATTTCGCCGTTTGCCATGGGGTATCTTATTGATATAAGTAAGGGGTCATTTGATACTGCTTTCGTTTTCCTCATTATCGCCATTGTTGCCTCTGCGGCGGTAGCGCTTACGGTTAAACAAAAAGAGAATGCTGCCGAAGGGGCACCGATGCAGGCCTGAAAAAACTTAGCCCGGGGATGGCCTTCCCCGGGCCGATTTTTTTGTATTGGTTATTCGCCTCCCCAGCGGCTTTTTATAATTATGCCATATAGTTCCATATGCCAAATCTCGCCTTGCCAACCATAATCTTAGCGGAGTGATGCCGAAAATACCGGGCAACAATATTAATGGAGGTGGTCACATGTTTCACAAATTGAAGCGCCGCAAGTCCATGATGCAAAAAATGATGGACATGGATATGGACGTGGACGTCATGTCTGCGGTCAAAATAGTGGCCGCCGGCGCCTTGCTTTACGGTACCGCCAAATTTATGTGGGATGAATTAATGGATTAGCTGCCCCTCCTGGCTGGGAACAGCCACCCGCGAGGCTTTTGCGCCTCGCTTTTTTTACTTCCGGCAGGCTTTTGCCGGTTGGAAAGCGAAAGCAAAAGCTAAATGAATACGCGAAGCCAGGAGGAGATGGTGTTTATGCCACAAACAGGACAAACCCGCACCGTACTGGTCACCGGGGGCGGCCAAGGGATTGGCGCCGCCGTGGCCGAGGCCTTTGCCGCCAAGGGCGACCGGGTCATAATCTGGGAGAAAGACGGGGAGGCTGCTGCCGAACGGGTTGAGTTAATTCGCAACCGGGGTGGAGAATGTCAGGTTATGGTGGTGGACATATCCCGGGAAGACGAGGTTAAGGCTGGCGTTCAGCGTCTGATTGAGCAAGGGATAACTATTCAGGTTATTGTCAACAATGCGGGCGTTTCCCGCCCAACGCCGCTAGCTGCGCCAATGAGCGACTGGGACGCGGTGGTTAATACCAACCTGCGCGGCCAATATCTGGTGGTAAAATATGCGGCGCCGCTGATGAGCCGCGGCGGGGCGATCATCAACATTGCTTCCACGCGAGCCCTAATGTCCGAACCGGACTGGCATGCCTACGCCGCCGCCAAAGGCGGGCTGCTGGCCCTTACGCATTCCCTCGCCGTCACGCTGGGCCCGCAGGGGATACGGGTTAACGCTATCAGCCCGGGCTGGATTGATGTATCGCCTTGGCAAAAGCGGACTAACCGCCAGCCGGTCCAGCTGCGGGACATCGATCATGCCCAACACCCGGCCGGACGGGTCGGCCGGCCGGAAGATATCGCCGCCGCCTGTCTGTTTTTGGCCTCGCCCGAAGCCGGGTTTATTACCGGCGCCAACCTGGTAGTGGATGGCGGCATGACCGTGAAAATGATTTATGCTGAATAGGTAGAGTGACAGTCTATCTGAATATAATTGCCTATCGCCATGAAACCGTAACTTGGTTTCATGGCGATTTTTTAAACCATCATTCCATATCGTGAAATATTATCTCGGTAGACGGAATTTTGACAGGATTTTTTCGAATATGTATAGTATAAATTTCCGGGCAATAGCATGAAGTTTCATATTTGTGGAATTTAGACGGGAGGTGGAATATGCGGAAAAACAGCGTAGAAGTCCAGGCATTGCAGCGGGCGCTCGATATTTTAGAGGTAATCGGCAATAGTTCCAGTCCGGTCACTTTAAAAAATATAACAGCCATGGTCGACTTGCCTAAGTCAACCGTTTACCGTTTGCTCTCCAATCTGGAAAGTCGCGGTTACGTGCGGTGCGGCAATGACGGCAGATATACGTTAGGTTTGAAATTATTAATGATGAGCCAGCGGATGGAACAGGGGTTTGAACTTAAGCATGTGGCAAGGCCGTATATGGTTAAGCTGAACGAATTGTCGAAAGAATCGGTTCACCTTGGGGTACTGAATAACAATAAAGTTCTCTATGTCGACACAATTGACAGTCCGCAGGTAATTAGGCTTGTTGCCGAGGTAGGCAGCACAAATGCCGTGCACTGTACGGCGCTTGGCAAGGCGCTGTTGATAGGTCATAGCGATGACGCCATTAAGCAAGTGTTGCATGACGCCGGGATGGAAAAACGAACTCCTTATACACTGGTTACTCCGGAAAGTTTCCTGGCCGAGATGCAAATTGTCCGGGCGCAAGGCTATGCACTCGACGTATGTGAAAGCAACGAGCACTGTTGTTGCGTCAGCGCGCCTATTTATAACCATCACGGGGATGTTGTAGCGGCTATAAGCATCTCGGGCCCTGCGTCGCGGGTATCGCGGGATTTAATGAAGAATGAACTGGCGCCAAAACTAAAAGAAGCTACCCAGGCTATTTCCCAATTTTTGGGATTATTTCCTGACCGTAACTGATTGAGTTTTCCGGCGGAGGTTGTGCGGTAATTAATGCATTTAATACTTTTTTTAAGAAGAGGTGACGATTCGTGATTTTGGACAAATTTTCCTTAGCGGGTAAAACGGCCATTATTACCGGAGCAAGCCGGGGGCTGGGTGAAGGAATGGCGTTGGCACTGGCGGAGGCAGGCGCCGATGTTGTGGTTGTCAGCAGCGGCAGTAAAATCCACGAAACCGCGGAAAAGATTAGAGCATTAGGCCGAAAAAGCGTGGCCATTCAGGCCGACTTGGTCAGTATCGACCCGATACCTGGAATTATTGCGAAAACCCTCGAAGAATTCGGCAAAGTGGATATCCTGGTCAACTGCGCCGGCATTATCAGGCGCGCTCCGGCGATTGAATTTACCGAAAAAGATTGGGACGACGTCATCAATGTCAACCAAAAGTCACTGTTCTTTATGTGCCAGGCGGCGGCCAAGGAGATGATGAAACAGGGCAAAGGTAAAATCATTAATATCGCTTCGCTCCTTTCCTTCCAGGGCGGTATTATCGTACCGTCTTATACCGCGAGCAAGTCGGCCGTTGCCGGTCTTACCAAAGCGCTGGCCAATGAATGGGCCGCTTACGGCATTAACGTAAACGCCATCGCTCCTGGCTATATGGCGACCGATATGACGGAAGCGCTGCAAAAGAGTGCGGAACGGGCGCCGGCTATCCTGGCGCGGATACCGCAAGGGCGTTGGGGCACGCCCGAGGACATGAAAGGTGCGGTTGTCTTCCTGGCATCGGATGCATCAGATTATATTCAGGGCCATATTTTAGTCGTTGACGGCGGCTGGATGGGCCGGTAAGCGAGGTGTTGGTCATGGAAGTAAGATATGCGGCAAATCCAAAGGACGTAAAATTGTATGATACTAGGCGGCTGCGGGATGAATTTCTGATTGAAGACTTGTTTCCAAGCGATGCGGTCAAGATGGTCTATAGCCATATTGACAGGATTATCGTCGGCGGAGTCGTCCCTGCCACTAAGCCGATAGCGCTGGAAGCCGGGTCGGAGATACGAGCCGAATATTTCCTGGAGCGGAGAGAACTTGGCGTTATCAATATCGGCGGTAAGGGAACCGTAACAGTAGACGGTACTGCCTATGAACTTGATAACCGCGACGGTCTGTATGTAGGGATGGGGGCAAAAGAAATAATATTCGCCAGTGCCGATGCCAAAAGTCCCGCCAAGTTTTATTTTAACAGCGCTCCTGCACACGCGGCGTACCCAACGGTAAAGGTAGGGCTTGCTAAGGCACGGAGGGTTGAACTCGGTTCGCAGGCAGAGGCCAATAAACGGACAATCTATCAGTATATTCACCCCGAAGTTTTGCAAAGCTGCCAACTGGTGATGGGGATGACCGTCCTGGAGCAGGGCAGCGTTTGGAATACTATGCCCAGCCATACCCACGACCGGAGGATGGAAGTTTACCTTTATCTCAATATGCCGGAGGACGCTGTCGTTTTCCACTTCATGGGGGAGCCGGGTGAGACGAGACACATCGTTGTTCGGAACGAGCAGGCCGTCATTTCTCCCAGTTGGTCTATTCATTCCGGCGTAGGCACCCGTAGTTACGCCTTTATCTGGGGAATGTGCGGTGAGAACCAGACCTTCACTGATATGGACCATATCCCGATGGCTGAATTAAAATAAAGTAAAGACAAAAAAGGACGGTAGGAACCGTCCTTTTTTGCTATAGCCATGCGGAGTGTTAGTAAAGTTGATAAAAACAAAAGTCATTATTACAAAGACAAAATTGCTAATGTTTACGAAGAGAATTTTACCAAGAAGATATTGACGAAGATGAATACGGTCTTTATAATTTTAAATAAAATTAATGTTTGTATACAGAGTACATAAAATAACGAGTGTACCTAGGGATCCGCGGCTTAGAACCGGTCTGAACCAAGCGGTACAGGCGCACCGGGGTGCGTTACACCGTGGGAGTAAAAGCCCCAGCGGGAGGTCGTTTACAACCATTTTCCGCTGGGTTTTTCTATTTTTACAATTTAAAATGCAAGGGTGCTTAAGCAAAGTGAAGGGAGAGGAGAGCGGGGTTGTAAAAGTGACGTGTGTCAGTAGGAAGGTAGGATGGCATGAATAAAAAGGAGTCAAGCGAAAAAACAAGCGAAATGGAGGAATAAAAAATGGAAACGGTGCGACCTGCGCCAGGTGTGAGTCTTGACGCTATGAAACCTACCCGGCAACGGGTAGTACTAGTGGCTATTCTCCTTCTCACTTTATTGGTTGCTTATCTGGATAGGGTGAATGTTTCCGTGTTATTGGCCGATAACACGTTTTTAACCGATATGGGCATTAAAGGGCAACCGGTGCAAATGGGACTACTAATGACTTTATTTTTGATTGCTTACGGCGTGGCCAATGTCGTCTTAAGCCCTCTTGGCGATTACATTGGCCCGCGCAAGGCGATGTCCATATCCATCCTTCTTTGGACGCTATCGGTCCTTATCGGTGGTTTCGCCACCACTTTTACGACCATGCTGGTAGCCCGCGTTATATTGGGCATCGGCGAGGGAATGCATTGGCCGATGCAGAGTACTTTTGTCAAGAACTGGTTTCCACCCCATGAGCGCGGTAAAGCCAATGCCGTGTGGCTCATTGGGCTGATGGTTGGGCCGGCTATCGCCATGCCTTTCTTTACCTGGATCGTATCCGCCTGGGGTTGGCGTCCGAGCTTTTTCGTTCTTGGTGCCATGGGGCTGGTACCATTGTTTCTTTTGTGGTTTTATGTTACCGACCATCCGCGCCAGCATAAGCGGGTTAATCAAGCCGAACTGGAATACATCGAAAAAGCTCTGAAAGCCGAGGCTGAGGAGGAGGCACGCCTGAAGACCGAGACTCTCGGGGAACGGCTTAAGTCTTTCGCTTTGAACTATAGATTTTGGCTTTTGACCATTAACTATTTCTGCATTGCATCGGTGTGGTGGGGTACAATGGCGTGGCTGCCGTCTTATTTGAAAGCGGCGCGCGGCTTTTCCTGGGCGCAAATGGGGGCCTTTTCCTCGCTACCTTACATTTTAGGCGCCGTCAGCATCCTTTTCTTCGGTCATCTGGCCGATAAACTTGGCCGGCGGGCGCCTTTCGTGGCTGTTGCGCACCTCGGCTCCGCCCTGGGGATTTATTTCGGCGCCATGGCACCGGACAATATGACGGCGGCCCTGATGATTTCGGCCGGTATTGCGTCCATTGCTATCGGCTTGCCATCGTCCTGGGCGATCCTGCAGCGTATTGTCCCTGGTAAGGCGGTCGGCGCGGGCGCTGGCATGATGAACGGCGTGGCCAATGGTGGGTCGGCCTTTTCGCCGGTTCTCATCGGCTTCTTTATCGCCTTGACGGGTGGTTATGTCGGCGGCCTGATGTTCCTGGTGGGCCTGGCGGTCGTCGGCTGCCTGTGTATGACGGTATTGTCGCTACAGAAATATTAGCCGCAGCAGTTACTTGTATTTTTACTGCGGAGAGCAGGAATGCGCGAGGGCGCTGCAGAAAAAGGAATTTAATGGTATTTGGCGCTGCGGCTTAATGCCATTATGCCATACAAGGGGGAGTTTGCATGTTAAAAGAGTTTTCGCTGGGGTTTGGCGACAGCCAGATTAAAGTCGCTCTGCCGGAGGAGAAAATTATCAATGTTGTAGAAGGCAAGCCTGTCGCCCCGATTACCGATGTGCCAGCAGCGGTGCGGGAAGCCCTGAATAATCCCATTGGTACGCCACCGCTTAAGGAAGTGGTGAAGGCCGGCGACAAGGTCGCGATTATTGCCAGCGACATTACCCGCATGTGGGTCAAACATGACCAGTTTTTGCCAGTGCTGCTTGATGAACTTAACGCTGCCGGCGTGCCGGACAGGGACATTAAGCTGGTTGTTGGTTTGGGCGCCCACCGTCGCCATACGGATAAAGAGAATGTTAGGGTCTATGGCCAGCAGGTCGTGGATCGCATCGAAATCGTCCAGAGCTATGCGCCGGCGGAAGAGGACTTTGTTTATGTCGGCAAAACGTCGCGCGGTGTGGAGACCTACCTTAACAAGCATGTTGTTAATGCGGATAAAGTCATCCTTACCGGCGGCATTGTTTACCACCTGATGGCCGGTTTCGGCGGCGGCCGTAAGGCGATTATGCCCGGGGTGTCCGGCTATGCCACCATTCAGGGAAATCATAGCTACTGTCTCCATGACGAAGTGGGTAAAGGCATTAGCCCGCACTGCGTTTCCGGTAAATTGGAAGGCAACAATATGCACGAAGACATGACTGAAATGGCGGCCATGCTTAACCCCGCCTTCTTGCTCAACGCCGTCTTTACGCCAGAGGGCCAGTTTGCCCGGTTTGTAGCCGGTCACTGGTATGATGCCTGGCGGGAAGGCTGTCGGACGGTCGAGGAGATCTTCGGCGTACCGGTCAAAGGCAAAGCCGACTTGGTTATTGCTTCGGCCGGCGGTTTTCCCAAAGACATTAACCTCTATCAGGGCTCCAAAACGATTGACAACGCTTTCATGGCCGTAAAAGAAGACGGCGTTATCATCCTGCTGTTGGAATGCCGCGACATAATGGAGCCGCCTGATTTCAGCGGCTGGTTTAACTACGAGTCGCTGTACGACCGGGAAGTAGCGCTGCGTAAGGGTTTTACCGTGCCAGGCTTCATCGCGCTCAAGTGCGGCCTCATGGCGGCCAAAGTGCCGCATATCGTCGTTACTTTGCCGGAAAACAAGGCCTTTGTTGAAAAAGCTGGCATGATTGCCGTAACCACCATTGAGGAGGCCATGGCCCTGGCCGAACAAAAACTGGGCCGTAAAGACTATACCATTACGGTCATGCCCCACGCCGCCAATACGGTGCCGCTGGTGCAAGAATAAGGACGCCGCATTATTATCAGCCCCCGGAATTGTCTGGGGGCTTTTTATTGTTTGTCCGCCCTTCGGGTACACTAAAAACATTGACAGGAAAACGCCACAAATTTATACTATATACTATACAGGGGTATAGTATAGGGGGTGACGTAATGCTGACAGAAGCGGAAAAAGAAGTCCTCCGCGTCCGGCTGCGCCGGATCGGCGGCCAGATTAACGGTATTGAAAAAATGCTTGATGAAGGGCGCTACTGCGTGGATATTCTACAACAGGTGACAGCGGCCCGGGCCGCCCTTAATAAAGTGGCGCTCCTCATCCTGGAGAGCCATGCCAAAAGCTGCCTGGTGGCGGCTGTTCAGCAGGACCGGGCCAACGAAGCCATTGATGAGCTGATGGATTTTCTCGATAAATTTACGAGATGATGAAAGAAGGTATGCGTTATGGCAAACTTGCAATCGGCCACTTTAAAAATCGGCGGTATGTCGTGCGCGGCCTGCGCCAGCCGCGTGGAGAAGGGGCTGGCGGCGCTGCCCGGCGTGGCCAAAGCGGTCGTCAACTTCGCCGCCGAAAAAGCGACGGTGACTTATGACAAGGACCAAATCGGTCTCCGTGATATGGCGGCCAAGGTCGAAGAGCTGGGCTACCAGGTCGTTAAGGATAAAGCCGAATTTAAAATTACCGGCATGAGCTGTGCGGCCTGCGCCCGGCGCATTGAGAAGGGGTTGGCAGCCCTGCCCGGTGTCTATTCGGCTGTCGTCAACCTGGCCATGGAAAAGGCGACCGTGGAGTTTAACCCTGGCGAACTCGCCGAAGCTGAAGTTAAGGCGCTGGTGGAGCGACTGGGCTTTGGCGCCCATAGCCTGGCGGACACGCGGGAAATTGACCGCGAACAGGCGATGCGGGAAGGCGAAATCCGCAGCCAACGGGTGCGTCTTTTTATTTCGGTCGTTTTTTCGTTTCCGCTACTCTGGGCGATGGTACTGCATATGTTCGGGGTGAGCGGTGCTACCGCCCAGCTGCTGATGAATCCTTACCTGCAGTGGGCGTTGGCTACGCCGGTCCAGTTTATTGCCGGTTGGCAGTTTTACCGCGGTGCTTTTTTAGCGCTGCGGGGCGGCGGGGCCAACATGGACGTGCTGGTAGCTCTTGGGACCTCGGCGGCGTATTTTTACAGCATTGCCAATGTGTTGCGCGACGTGTCCGACCTGTACTTTGAAACTTCGGCCATTCTCCTTACCTTGATTATTCTGGGAAAACTGCTGGAAGCACGGGCCAAAGGCCGGACGTCGGAAGCGATCAGAGCGCTGATGGGCCTGCAGGCTAAAACGGCGCGGGTCGTACGGGACGGGCAGGAGGTGGACGTGCCGGTGGAAGGGGTCGTGCCGGGTGATATCGTCGTCGTCCGCCCCGGCGAAAAAATCCCCGTTGATGGCGTGATTGTCGAAGGTATTTCGACGGTTGACGAGTCAATGTTGACCGGGGAAAGCATTCCGGTCGACAAAAAAGTGGGCGACGAGGTGTTCGGGGCCACGCTCAACAAGTTGGGCGCCTTTAAGTTCAAGGCTACCAAGGTAGGCAAGGATACGGCCCTGGCGCAAATTATCCGCATCGTGGAAGAAGCGCAGGGGTCGAAAGCACCCATCCAGCGATTTGCGGATGTTGTTTCCGGCTATTTTGTCCCGGCGGTAATAACCTTGGCCGTCCTTACTTTCCTGGCATGGTACTTTGTGCTTGATCCCGGCAACTTTTCCCGCGCCATCGTCAATTTTACGGCGGTGTTGGTCATCGCCTGCCCCTGCGCCCTTGGGTTGGCAACGCCTACCTCGATTATGGTGGGCACGGGTAAAGGAGCGGAGAACGGCATTTTGATCAAGGGAGCGGAGCATCTGGAAAACACGCACCGGCTAACGGCGATAGTACTTGACAAAACGGGGACGATAACCAAAGGAGAGCCGGCCGTGACGGATATCATATCTCTAAATGGCCAAACCGAGACTCAGCTGCTCCGTTTGGCCGCAGTAGCCGAGAAAAATTCGGAACATCCTCTGGCCCAGGCCATTGTCCGTCAGGGGCAAGCTCAAGGCGTGGTTAGCGGCGATGCCGCGGAGTTTGCCGCTATTCCCGGCCATGGTGTGCGGGCACGGGTGGATGGAAAAACCGTCCTGGTGGGAACGCGGAAACTGATGCGGGAAAATGGCGTTGATTTTGACAGTAGCATCAGTCGGATTGAAGCGCTGGAGCAGCAGGGAAAAACCGTCGTGCTTATGGCGGTGGAGAATGAGCCCGCCGCCCTGATCGCCGTCGCCGACACCGTCAAGGAACATGCGGCTGACGCTGTGGCGCAGCTAAAAGCAATGGGGCTGGAAGTCTGGATGATTACCGGGGACAACGAGCGAACGGCCCGGGCGATTGCACGCGAGGTGGGCATTGAAAATATCATGGCCGAGGTATTGCCTGAGGACAAGGCGGAAAAAGTACAGGAACTAAAACTGCAGGGCAAAGTGGTGGGCATGGTCGGCGACGGTATTAATGATGCGCCGGCGCTAGCTACCGCTGATGTTGGTTTTGCCATTGGCACCGGTACGGATGTGGCCATGGAGGCGGCCGATATTACCCTGATTCGCGGCGACCTGCGCGGCATTGTGGCCGCCATTCAGCTTAGCAAGGCCACCATGCGTAATATTAAGCAAAACCTCTTTTGGGCGCTTATCTATAATTCGCTGGGGATTCCGGTCGCTGCGGCCGGGTTTTTGTCGCCCGTTCTCGCCGGGGCGGCCATGGCGTTCAGTTCGGTTTCCGTGGTAGCCAACGCGCTGCGGCTGCGGCGGTTCCGGCCGCAGCTTTCCTAGAATTTTACCTTGAGCACTGTGGGGATTTTTTGTTGCCCGGTGGCAGGAAAGCGGCGGCGTCGGCAAGAACATTTGGGAAAATACGGTATATAGCCCGGCCGGCTGGGAATACTAACGATTATATCAATAGGAGAAGATTGCCATGCGTTTCGAAGTTAGTGAAGATATTTTCCGGCTCTTTCCTACGGCATGTTTCGGCGTCGTCGTGGCCGCGGATTTTCAGCCCCGGGAGCTTGAGACGGTCGCCCGGCTCTTGACGGCGGCGGTGGCAGCGGCGCCGGCCAAATTCCCCGAGGGGGTACGCAGTCACCCGTCAATCCGGGTATGGCGCGAGGCGTTTGCCAAAATGCAGTTAAATCCGAACAAATTTTTAAGCTCGGTGGAAGCGCTTCATACCCGGGTTTATAAATCCGGACAGTTGCCGCAAATTAATCCTGTTGTCGATTTAGTTAACGCCCTTTCGCTTAAGTATGTGCTGCCCATGGGAGCGCATGACCTGGAGCGTATGACCGGGGATATGCGATTGCGGCTTAGCCGTGAAGGCGATGTGTTCACGCCGTTCGGCGAACAACAGGTGGAAGTTGTGCCGCCCGGCGAGATTGTTTACGCCGATGATGTTGAGGTGCGCACCCGCCGCTGGGTGTGGCGTCAGGGCGAAAAAGCGAAGATCGTTGCTGAGTCGCGGTATATCTTTTTCCCGATTGACGGTTTCGCCGATGTTAACAAAGCCGATGTTTTAGCCGCCCGCGATGAGCTAGCCGAGTTCGTCGCCCGGCTGGGCGGCCGGGCAGCCGTGTTTTTCGTCGACCGAGATTGTCCCGTTGCCGAGTGGGACTTAAAGTAAGCGAAAGTATGCCAAGACTTGACTGGTAAATTTCCGTCGGGTTATAATATAAATAAACCGACTGGAATACTAGGAATTAGAGGTGCATTATGGCAAAAATCGCGAAAAATCTAACCGAGCTAATAGGCAATACGCCCCTGCTGGAGCTGGCGAACTATAATGAGCGTCAGGGGCTTAAGGCTCGCCTTGTCGCCAAGCTGGAATATTTTAACCCGTTGGGCAGTGTCAAAGACCGGGTAGGCTACGCCATGATCCAGGATGCCGAAGAACGGGGGCTGCTCCATAAAGACTCGGTCATTATCGAGCCGACCAGCGGCAATACCGGCATCGGCCTGGCCTTTGTCGCCGCGGCCAAAGGCTACCGGCTCATTCTCACCATGCCTGATACTATGAGCGTTGAACGCCGCAGCCTGCTAAAAGCCCTTGGCGCCGAGCTGGTGTTGACGCCGGGCGCGGAAGGGATGAAGGGGGCCATCCGTAAGGCGGAAGAACTGGTGGCAGCATTGCCGAACGCATTTATGCCTCAGCAGTTTCAAAATCCCGCTAACCCCGCTATGCACCGCCGGACGACAGCGGAGGAAATTTGGCGGGACACTGACGGGCAAGTTGACATATTTGTCGCCGGTGTTGGTACCGGCGGTACGATTACCGGCGTAGGCGAAGTGCTCAAGGAACGCAAAGAAGACGTGCGGATTGTCGCCGTAGAGCCCTACGATTCGCCGGTCTTATCGGGGGGGCAGGCCGGTCCCCACAAGCTCCAGGGGATTGGCGCCGGTTTTGTCCCTGCTATTCTCAATACCGGCATTATTGACGGCATTGTTAAAGTAAAAACGGAAGAAGCTTTCGCTGCGGCCCGTGAGTTAGCCAAGGCTGAAGGGCTGCTGGTTGGCATCTCCAGCGGCGCCGCTCTCTTCGCCGCTACCGAACTGGCCAGGCAGCCCGAGAATGCGGGCAAAACGATTGTTGTCCTCTTGCCTGATACAGGTGAGCGGTATTTGTCTACGCCGCTGTTCCAGTACGAAGATTGATTATTCAAGGCCCTGCGCTATGCAGGGCTGGTTTATTTATTAGATTCCGGTTGTACTAAATGGGAACTTGGCGCCATAGACTGTCTATGTGGAGTTTTTTTCAGAATAGGAGATGGCGCCGGTTGAAAAGGTTTATCCTGGTTTTTGGTTTTTTAATGGCCGTCGTATTTACTCAGACAGGAACGGCCGCGCCGCCGGTGGTGGACGGTTGGCCGGTGACTAGCCCCGTCGTGGCTCTGACGGTGGAAAACATCGAGACGGCTCCCGAACTGGAAAGTATCTTAAATTTATGCCGCGACGAAGGGATTGCGGCTACGCTGTTTATCCGGGAACCGGTGATTAGCGCCCAGGCCGCGCTGGTGAAAAAAGGCGTTGCCTTAGGCCTGGAATTTGGCAATTATGGCCGGGAGCGCCGTTATTGGGCGGAGGTGAGCAGCGGGGACATTGCAAAGGAACTGGCTGACGCGGCCAAGGCGCTGGAGACTGCTGCCGGTAAAGCCCCCCAGGTTGTCCGCCCGCCCTTTTATTATTACGAGGACAATTTCCTGCAGGCGGTAGAGCAATACGATCGCGGCGCCGTCGTCGTCAGAGGCCTCGATACCGGCGACTGGACGCTTATGTCGCCCCAGGCTGTTACCGAGTTTGTCATTACATCGGCCAAGGCGGGAACGGTTATTAATGTGAATATAAAGGCGCCGCATGCGGCAGCGGCCTTGCCCGAAGTGGTCAAACAACTAAAAGCCAAAGGGTTTAAAATTACTACCGTCGCCGCCCTCAAGGCGGCGGCCAAGCCAGCCGCGCCGCCGGCTTCTTCGGCTAAATCGTCCGGCCAGCATGGTCTTTATGCCGTAGTGAACAGCGGCCGCGCCGACCGCCCGCTTGTCGCGCTTACTTTTGACGACGGCGGCAGCTACTACCAGGTGCGGGAAATTCTTGACGTCCTCAGGGAGTACAATGCCCGCAGCACCTTCTTCCTCCTCGGCCGCTGGGTGGACGCCAATCCGGAGCTGACGCGCCGCATTTTAGCCGACGGCCATGAGATTGCCAACCATTCTTATTCCCACCCATCGTTTTCCCGGTTGAGCGCCGACGAAATGCGCAGTGAGATAATGTCTACCCAGTATGCGCTGGAGCGGGCGGTCGGCAGCCGCTATACCCACCTGTTTCGCCCGCCCTATGGCGATTATAACGGCACGCTTAGCGCCGTGCTGAACGGGATGGGCTACCGCGCTTTGGTTATGTGGAATGTGGACAGCCGGGACTGGACAGGGGTGTCAGCCTGGAGCATGGCGAATAAAATCCTCAGCCAGGTCTCAGGCGGCGCCATCATTCTCTTCCACCTCCATGGCAGCAACACTGCTGACGCGTTGCGGACAATACTGCCCGAACTGCGCGCCCGCGGCTATAATCCTGTTACCGTGACGGAACTGCTCGCCGGTTAGTGACAGAAACAGAAATTTCCAATTAATAATAAGTTGACAAGATAGGGTAGAGCGGCTATAATAAACAAGTGTCAACAACATCTGCTGTGACTCCGTAGCTCAGTTGGATAGAGCGTTTGACTACGAATCAAAAGGTCGCAGGTTCGAATCCTGCCGGGGTCGCCACTTCAAGCATAACCGCCAAGATCGGCGGTTTTTATTTTTGCCGTAGGTAACTATTTTCTTAATTTACTCGACTCGGACGCCTACTGGTCAGGGGTGTTTTGAAATCATGTAAGGCAAATAACCGGTCAGGGACGCGGTTATTAGTTTGCGAAGGGTAAGCAGGTCGGCGGATGCTGCCGCTTATAAAGCGGTGCCCGGCTTTGCATATGGATGATATATAGAAAAGAAGGCACTAAAAAGGCAGGTGAAACGAACAATTTGTCGCAAAAAGGTCTTGCGACAAGTGGGCAAGTCTGCTATACTTACCATTGTCGTTACTCGCGGCGGCGGCGCGAAGAAAAATAATTAAAGATATGCTTGACATAATTGAGCAAGTCTGATAAAATATACTTCGTCGCGAGAAATGATCATGGTGGCTGTGGTGAAGAGGCCAAACACGGCGGATTGTGGCTCCGTTATTCGAGGGTTCGAATCCCTCCAGTCACCCCACAAGTTTTATATAGGGGCGTAGCCAAGTCGGTAAGGCACGGGACTTTGACTCCCGCATGCGTTGGTTCGAGTCCAGCCGCCCCTGCCAGTGTGACCCACTAGCTCAGTAGGTAGAGCACCTGACTTTTAATCAGGGTGTCGATGGTTCGAGTCCATCGTGGGTCACCATTTATTTGTGTGAGGAAAATTGACAGGTATTAGCCGTCTGTGATATGATATTGACACATCTAAGTTAGTATGCGGGCGTGGCGGAATTGGCAGACGCGACGGACTTAGGATCCGTTGGGCAACCGTGGGGGTTCAAGTCCCTTCGCCCGCACCAATATAGAGCGATAAGGTTTCACGGTATTTTAGCCGTGAAGCCTTTTTTATTTATACAGCAAATGAGCAACAATGCGACAGTGGTAAGGAGCGAGGAATTGCATAGCATAAATTCGGACGAAATATTTTCGGCTTTATGGTATGATAAAAACGTATTAACCAAAGTGCAGCTTTCTTACGCGGGGTGAGAGCATGACCAAGCTGTCGGAAACCAAGATGTGGGAAGCCGTTGCGGCGAATGATGCCCGGTATGATGGCGCGTTCTACTACGCCGTAAAAACGACTGGGATCGTGTGCCGCCCCTCATGTAAGTCCAAAGTTCCCAACCGCGAAAATGTAGTCTTTTTTACGAGTCTGGATGAGGCCCTTCATGACGGCTTTCGCCCATGCAAAAGGTGCCGCCCTGATCTAGGGGCGCATTACCGCCCGGAAGAAGATATTGTCGAGTTGGCTTGCCGACTGCTACGGGGCGAATATCACAACCCGGATATACTTGCGGAATTACCCGAACGGATAGGGATTAGTTTTTTTCATTTTCAGCGCTTATTTAAGAGAGTCACCGGCTGTACGCCCAAGGAATATTTACGGCGCATCCGGATAGACAAAGCCGCAGAGCTGTTAGCGCACAGTTCTCTGAATAATACCGATATTTGCTTAACCGTCGGTTTTAGGAGCGTTTCCGGTTTTTATACGGCATTTCGTCAACACATGGGCCTGCCGCCCAAAAAATACCGGAAAGTCAGGGAGATAGGGGAATTGCGCCATGATTGTCTATGACGCAGTGCAAACACCGTTGGGTCCTGTATATGTAGCCGTGGATGATATAGGGGTATGCAAGGTAGCCATAGACAGTAGGGATTGGCAAGAGTACATAGGCAGTACCGGGTGTCAGCGGGACAGTGCCCGGTGCGATTTTGCCATTCGTCAGTTAAAGGAGTATTTTTTGCGGCAGCGGCGCCGGTTTGACGTTCCTTTATCCATTGCCGGGACCGATTTTTGCCGGCGGGTATGGGAAGTGCTAAGTTCAATACCGTACGGTGAGGTACGGACATATGCCGATATTGCCGCGGCGATCGGCCAGCCCCAGGCTTGTCGGGCAGTTGGTCTGGCCAATTTTAAAAATCCTTTGCCCATATTTATACCGTGTCACCGGGTAGTGGGGAAAAATGGAGGGTTAGTTGGTTATAAGGGGGCACGTACCGATTTTAAGCGGTATTTGCTACAGCTTGAAAATGCGTTAACGCCGGAAAATGGGGGGGAAATGGGGATAAATTAGAGCTTGGACGGTGGAAGGCTGAAAGCTATGGGAATGCTTATTGCAATTAACGTTCCGACGGAATTTTCTCATCTGCCTTTCTGGTAGATGACGTGGGCTTGCAGAATGCAATAAAAAGGCGATTGAAGCGGGATGTCAAGCACACGGTTGACGAGATTAGAAAGCTGGCCGGCCAATGTCGAGGATGGGAAGCATATGCTACTTTTTATTTATGGCGAACGCTGTTTGGCGACTAATACCAAGCCCGTACGGTTAAGCCAATATCTTCTGCCTTTTGCCGGCAAAATGAGAAGGCCTCCGGTTTTGTCCGGAGGCCTAAATTGTCATTTCACCTTTTGTTGCTGATTATCCTCATACACTTTGCGTATATGGTCTTTGGTCCAGTGGCCGGTAGGCTCAAGCATATTTTTTTCCTGGGGGTTGTCAGAGGGGGATTCACGGCGGCAGTCGGTTTTATCCACGCAAATTTCATGGACAGGTCGGCGGTAAGGGCACATATTTGGGCACCTCCTGATTTTATGCTCGAGAATTTAGGGGCTTTCCGTCGCCGTATATAGGTGGAAAGGCTTTGGGGCGTTTGGCTAGCCGGTGGCGGTGTTTTACCGGACGCTGCCAAAAAAGCTGCCCATGGGAGGGCAGCTTTTTGGCGATTATTCGTAATCGTTGTTGGCGTCAGCTTTGGCCGTCAGTGTGCCGTATTCGGATTTACTGGCTTTTTGTTTGCCGGTAGCTTTGGTGTTAGTGGGTGAGGCGTTCGACGACGAATAGTCGGCATTAACGTCTTGCGTCGCCGTCAAGGTGCCGTACTTGGATTTGCTGGTTTGCAGTTTTTGTTTGTCCGCCATGTTCTTGGACGACCTCCTTTGTGATTTTGTTTGGGGTCCATTATTTATTTTCGTACAGAATGACGGACAAATACCTGGAAGTTTCAGCATAAATGTATTAATTATTATTCCAGTTCTTCCAATTTTTGCAGACCGCCGTTACGGCCTACGACAATGAGGACATCGCCGGCTTGAATTTTTTCCCCGGGATTAGGCGGGACGATAATTTGATCACCGCGCTTGATGGCTACGACGTTGGCGTCATATTTTTCCCGCAGCCGCGCTTCGGCCAATGTTTTACCCACCAGGCAGCGGGGCGCACTGGTCTCGATGAGGCTGAGGTCGGGCGACAGTTCGATATAATCAAGGACGTTGGTCGAGACAAGGTTGTGCGCTACCCGCTGTCCCATATCCCGTTCGGGATACACTACCCGGTCGGCCCCGATTTTTTCCAGCATTTTACCGTGCAGTTCATTGCGGGCCTTGGCGACAATGTATTTTACGCCCAAGTCTTTTAATAGCAGCGTGGTCAAGACATTGGCCTGGATATCTTCGCCAATGGCTACGACGACAACGTCAAAGTTGCGGATGCCCAGTGCCTTAAGCGAATTTTCGTCGGTTGTATCGGCGATGTAGGTATGAGTAACCTCGTCGGCAACTTGTTGGACCCGTTCCTCTTTGGTATCGATAGCCAGCACTTCATAACCCAGCCGGGAAAGCGTACGGGCAACACTGGTGCCGAAACGGCCAAGGCCAATAACGGCGAAACTTTTATTCCTTTTCATAATATAATACCTCTCTTGTCTGTAACGATATTAACCGATAATAACCCGGCCTTCCGGCAGCTGCAAAGCGCCTTTGCGCGCCCGCAGGGCGATAGCCAGGGCCAGCGTCACCGGCCCCACGCGACCGGCGAACATGGTGAGTATAAGCCAGAGTTTGCCGGCGACAGTCAGTGTCGGCGTGATACCTGTTGACAAGCCTACCGTACCGAAAGCGGAGACAACCTCGAACAACACGTTCAAAAACGGCGCCTGTTCAGTCACGGTTAGCGCCAACGTGACCAAAATGACAAGCAGCGCCGACAAAAAGACGACCGTGAAGGCTTTATAAACGGTAGCTACCGGAATGCGGCGCTGAAAAACTTCAACGTCATTTTTGCCGCTGATTTGGGCAGCGATGGCGAGAACCAATACGCCAAACGTTGACGTTTTAACCCCGCCACCGGTTGAGGCCGGTGAAGCACCGATAAACATTAAGATGATCAGGAAAAACAGGGTGCCGCTTTCCAGCTTACCGATATCGAGCGTGTTGTAGCCGGCGGTGCGGGGCGTCACGGACTGAAAGTAGCTGGCGAGAAGTTTGCCTTGCCAGTTTAGGCTGCCGAGGGTGGCGGGATTATTCCATTCCAGCAGGAAAATTACCGCCGCTCCGAAGATGATGAGAAAAGCGGACACGGATAGCACAAGCTTGGTATGGAGCGAAAACTTGTTGAAGCGGCGGTTGTCCCACACGTCGGCAATGACGGTGAAGCCGATGCCGCCAAGAATAATGAGCATGGTAATGACGATATTGACGGTTATATCATCCACATAACCGGTCAGACTGCGAAAGTCGCCGAACAGGTCAAAGCCGGCATTGCAAAAGGCGGAAATGGCGTGCCAGTATCCGTAGTAGATGCCTCGCGGACCATAATCGGCAAACCACCGGATGGCGAGAATGGTCCCGCCGATCAGTTCAATGATGAACGTGGTCTTCATGACATAGATCATCAGGCGCACCACGCCGGCCATTGTGAACTGGTTGAGTGCTTCCTGAATTATGAGCCGCTCGCGGAGCTGAATTTTCTTGCCGATCAGCAGCGCGATCAAGGTAGCCATGGACATGATGCCCAGGCCGCCGATCTGAATTAAACTGATAATGACCAGTTGCCCGAACAATGACCAGTGGCTACCGGTGTCCACCACCACCAGACCGGTAACACATACGGCGGAAGTGGCGGTAAAGAGAGCGTCAACGAACGGCGTGGGTTTACCGCTGGCCGACGCTAGGGGGGTGGTCAGCAGCAGGGCGCCGACGAAAATTAAGCCGGCAAACCCCAGCACCAGCACCTGGTAGGGGGTCAGCCGCCATTTCGCTATGTCTAGCAGGTCGTCGGTTCTTGGGTCAATACTCAAAATGATTCCTCCAACAAACATGGATTGGTGAATGGAAAAATAACTCATCATAACCGGGGTTCTATCCGCTCATTTTAATATTCCTCCATACTTTGTGAAATATAAAAAAGCCGGCGCGGACGAAGTGCTAACCCTCTGGCCTAGCGCCCCACGCACCGGCTTACAAACTCGCGGGACCAAAACCCCGTGGCTTGTCTCCAGACATGCTGCGACAATAGTCTTGACGGTTCTTTAGTTTATGCCTTAATATCCACGATATGCCCTGTCGAGCGGCCTGAGGCCAGGCGGGCAGAGACTAAAATGCAAGCAAAAAGAAAAACCGCAACGGTTATTTTACCGTAGCTAATTTGGCCTTGTAGTCTCGTGCAGCAGTCTAAATAGATTATAGCGCAACAATAGCAGAAAGAAAGTTCTGTTTTAACGGGCAAAGACACTGTTTTAGGTAGCGACGGGCGGAAAATGAAAAAAAAAACAGGCCCGTCGCTCCTTTTGACGCAATTCCTCACTCTTTAATCGTTTTCCATTTTCCGGTATAAGGGTTATAGTCGCAATCATTAGAGCAGGCGAGCCAACGTTTGGCGGTATCGCTTCCCTGGGCCAGCGGACGGCAATCGGTGCAGGCGTAGCGATATTCGCAGTCCTGGCACTTTTCCACCTGGTCTTTAGTGGTGCGCCAGCATTGCTGTAGTTTTTGACCTGCCAGGATGGTAGCCAGTGATTGGCGAAGAATATTGCCGCATATCTGGTCGCGCGCGAAAATGCAGGGGATGACGTCACCGGCGGCGGTAATGGCAATTTTACCGGCTAAACAAGAGTGATAACACTGGGCCCGGAAAAAGCTTTCCTCATCGGTGAAAAAGGGCGGTCTGACGGGAGGTTTTTGGTATTTGTCCGGCAGCAGCTTGCTATTGTCACCGCGGCCAGTGGGGCGAACGACGTCAGGCGGCGTTACTTCCACGCCTAATTCTTCGCATAGTTTCATAATGTTTTCGGCTTCTTCCTCATTGGCTTTCATAATAATGGAAGCGATGCGCAAAGGTACACCGGCGGCCAATAGTTTACGGACGGCGGCCATCGTCTGATTGAAGCTGCCGGGGTTTAAGGTGACGCGGTCATGGACGGCGGCATTGGCGGCGTAAATGGTCGTGGCAATACTGATTTGGTTGTCTTTAACAAACTTTACACAGTCGTCGTCAATGAGGGTGGCGTTCGTAAAAATTTCAATGATTTCATAGCCGTCCTGGCGGGCGCGCTGGGCTAACTCTTGCCATCGGGGGTAGAGCAGCGGCTCGCCGCCGATAAATTGAATGGCCGTGGCTCCGGCCTGCCTGGCTTCGGTAATAAGGGACAGCCAGCGGTCATGGGGCACGGCGTCGTAGTCGGCACAGGGGCCGCTGGTAGCGTAGCAGTGCAGGCAGCGGTTATTGCAGCTTGCGGTGAGTTCTAGCCAGAGAAATTCTAACTTGGGCGGCGCGACTTGCGGCGGTGCCGGACGCTCGGCCGGTTGGCTCAGGTAAAATGAGCCCAGACCCATGGCCGTTAGCTTGTCGAGAAATGCCAGCTGCGGCTTGTTTTCCGGCAAAGCGAGGTCGAGCAGATCTTCCAGGGCACTATTTTCACAGGCGAGGAGAAAATCGACGGCCCCTTTATTAATAGAATGCACCTTGCCGGTTTGCAGGTTGTAGATGGCGCCACGCTTGGCCCCGCGGACGAGGTAGCAGTGGGGATGAAGGCGATAATACAAAGAAATGTCCTCCTTTAGCGCATTTTTCTACATCATATGCGGCGGCGCCGGTAGGGGTGCGGCGAGAAAAAAGGCGCCGCTCGCGGCGCAGGAAGAAAGGGGAATATGAACAGGAGGAAAGGGGAATATGAAGTTTTATAGAGGAAGGCAGCCATAGCCCCAGTAATAGGGACGGCAGTCGTAACCTTGCAGAAGTGTAAAATAGGGTGAAGATTTAACACCGCGCAGGCAAAACGCCATTTTCACAGCAAAAAACATCCCGGCAATGACGCCGCGATGCCCTGATGGAATTTTATTTTACTTGGACGAAAACTGAAGGGGTTTGTCGAAATTTATTGAATAACTAAGGGAAGTGGTCCGAGGGGGACGTGACTTATGAACGTGTCTTTTGTTGTGGTCGATGACGATGTTAGTGTCCGCAAAATTATTCAGCACATAATTAACGAATATGAGCTGGGCAAAGTAGTGGCGGAATGCGGCGACGGAATTGCCGCGGAAAAAATTATCCGCGAGGAGCGGCCGCATATCGCCCTGGTGGATTTGCTGCTGCCTAAGCAGGACGGTGTCGAGCTGATAAGAAAGTTAGCGGCCGACCGGCTGGATACATCATTTATTATGATCTCTCAGGTTAACAGTGAACCCATGATTACCAGGGCGTATGAATGCGGCATTGAATTTTTTATTCATAAGCCCATCAACGTTCTCGAAGTTGTATCGGTCATTAACCGGGTAAAAGAAAGTCGCCGGCTAAGGCAGTTCGTTTCCATCATTCAGCAGACGGCTTCGCAATATTCGGTAGCTTTAAAGTCGGCGGAGCAGCCGAAAAACAACTTAAAGACCAATGTGTACCGGATATTTTCCGATATCGGGATTATTGGCGAAGCCGGCGCGAAAGATATTTACCAGATTGTCGAGCTGGTAGACGCTTGGTCGGAAGGAACGGCGAATTACTGTTACCAGTTAAGCGATGTCTATAGCCAGTTGTCGGCAAAAACACAGCAAGATGCCAAAACAATCGAGCAGCGGGTGCGGCGGGCGATCGCCAAGGCGCTGCAAAATTTGGCCAATCTCGGTATTGAAGATTACTATAATGAGAAATTCCAAAATTACAGTACGGTGTTATTTGACTTTAAAGAAGTGCGGCAGGAGATTAACTTTATTAACGGTAAAAGCACTTACCGGGGAAAAATTAACGTTAAAAAGTTTATCGAAGGCTTGATTTTTGCCGCTAATCTGAACTGATTGGCAAATGGCATACCGCATTCCAGGATAGTTTCGGTTGCTTGACGCCTGTGAGGTCACGCGTCAATTCCCACCTTTGGTTGGTATCTGCCGACAGCCCCGAAAGATGGTGAAAAGCATGCTCCCCGTCCTTGCACGCAATCAAGAACGCAACAAACTTTTGTTTAACGCTATCTTGCTGGTTACGCTTACCAGCATGGTATTCGTTTATCCTTTCGACAATCAGTTCCGGTTTACCTTGGGAGTAGCGGTGCTTTCCACCTTGCTGCTTTACTTTGCCCGACTGTCGGTGCTTACGACGGCGGTATTGAGCGGCATCGCCATTGTCATTTTACGGACGGCGGCCAACTTTGTTTTAGGTGATGACAGCTTTGAGGCGGTGGTCTTTAAAAATCTGCCTTCGCTGGCTTATTACCTGTCTTTCGGCATCTGTTTTCATGTTTTTCGGGTTCGAAAATGTATTGATAACTTGCCGGTCGCGATCTTGCTTATCAGTTTGGCAGACATAATTAGTAATTTGGTGGAGATTTATTTTCGTCCCTTGAACGTGGCCGGTAATGAAGCTATTCTTGCCAGTATTATTGCCGTGGCCGTTTTGCGCGCCATTGTTGCCGTTTATTGGTATGCGCTATTATGCCGGTATCATGCTTTCGTACTGGAAGAGGAACAGCGCGCCCGTTATGCCGAACTTACGATGATGATCGCCAAACTGCGGGCGGAAGTTTTTTATCTGAGAAAATCGTCGCAGGACATTGAGCAGGTAATGGAGCAAAGTTATTGGCTGTATAACCACCTGCAAAATAGCGGCGCCGCTCCTGCGGATCACGCCTCAAGCGCCGCCAAGGCGCTGGCGATCGCCCGAGATATCCACGAGATTAAAAAGGTGTATGTCAGGGTTATTGCGGGAATAGAGAAAATCCTTAAGTCTTCGACTACGGACAATGCCATGAAGCTGTCGGAAATCTTGTTCATCATTCAGCAGAATACGCAACGCTATTTGGCGGAAATGGGAAGCCCCATCTCCATTACCTTTGACTATAGTGAGGATTTTGTGACCGATAAGCACTACACAATTGTTTCGGTGCTGGACAATTTGATTATAAATGCCATCGAGGCCTGCGGCCAGACTGGCGCTATCAGGGTAGCGCAAACCAGTGCAGACGACCATATCGTGTTTAGGGTCGAAGATACGGGTTGCGGTATTCATCCCCAGAACTTTGCGCTCATTTTCAACCCCGGCTTTTCGACCAAATTTTCGCCCCGTACCGGTAAGATGTCTACCGGGTTGGGGCTTGCCCATGTGAAAAATTTGACGGAGGCATTGGGCGGTTCGATCAGTGTTAGTTCGCAGCCTGGCGCCGGTGCTGTCTTTGTCGTAACGGTACCGCGCAGTAGATTGGTTATTAACGAGGATTAGTTTTTGGCAGTGTAAGCCGTTAGCAACCTATCAAAAAAATTTTTAGCCTTTTTGTTGACAAATATCGTAATTGATACTATACTTAATTATGTCATCTTGATAATTACCTATGCGGAAGTAGCTCAGTGGTAGAGCATCGCCTTGCCAAGGCGAGGGTCGCGAGTTCGAATCTCGTTTTCCGCTCCACAAAAATCCCGGCAATAAAATGCCGGGATTTTTCCGTGTTGCTTGTGTTTGCTTGCCGATTATGGTATCATATTATGCATGGCATGGCTGAATTGATTGCATTTATACCAAATCCGGCAATACTAACAATGAAAAAGAAAAACCAGCAAATGCCGTATTTTTAAAAATGAGGAGGATTACATAAATGAAGGTAACAGCGGAGAGAATAGACAATCATAAGTTGGTTCTGGAAATGGAAGTACCCCAGGAAGAGGTTGCTAAAGCCTTCCAAAAAGCTTATCAAAAACTGGCTGCCCGGGTGAACATCCCTGGTTTCCGCAAAGGCAAGGCGCCGCGTAATATTTTGGAATTGCATGTGGGCAAAGACGTTTTAAAAGACGAGGCGTTTGACCTGCTGGCTAACAAGGCCTATTGGCAGGCCCTGGACGAACAAAAGGCCGAGCCGGTAACCCGGCCGGAGATTGAAATCCTTACTTTTGAAGAAGGTAAACCCCTCCGGTTCAAGGCGACGGTAGTTACAAAACCAGACGTAACGCTCGGCGAATACAAAGGGCTAAAGGTTGCTAAACTGGTGGCGGAAGTGACGGCCGAAGACGTGCAAAAACAATTGGAAAATTTGCGCATCCGTCATGCCAAGATGGTGGTCGTAGAGGATGCCGTTTTACAAAAAGGCGATTTCGCGATTATTGATTTTGAAGGCTTCATTGACGGCAAACCGTTTAAGGGCGGCGATGCCAAGGGCTATCCGCTGGAGGTTGGTTCCGGCAGCTTCATTCCCGGCTTCGAAGACCAACTGCTCGGCGCTAAAGCCGGCGAAGAGCGCGAGGTCAACGTTGTTTTCCCCGAAGATTATTTCGTGCCCGAATTAGCCGGCAAAGCGTCTACTTTCAAGGTTAAAATCCACGACATCAAGCGTAAGGAACTGCCTGAGCTGGATGACGACTTTGCTAAGGATGTCAGCGAGTTTGACACGCTGGAGGAATTAAAGGCCGATATCGAGAATAAATTAAAAGAGGCCGCAGCCGAGCGGGCTGAGCGGGAATTCCGCAGCCAAGCCATCAAGCTGGCCGTAGACAATGCTACGGTAGATATTCCGGAAGTTATGATCGAACAGCGCATTGACGATATGGTCAGCGATTTGGATATTAATCTCCAGAACCGCGGCATGAAACTTGACGATTACCTCAAGGCCACCAAAATGGATATGGCCGGCCTGCGGCAGAATTATCGCGAAGCGGCTGCATATAGCGTTAAAACCGACCTGGTACTGGAGGCAATTGCCAAAGCCGAGGGGATCGAGGTCAGTGACGAAGATATGCAGGCCGAAGTTGTTGCGATGGCGCGAAGCTATGGCGCGTCGGTCGAAGACGTGGCGAAAATCATCCGTGAACAGGGACGCGTAAATGCCCTTTATGAAACGGTGAAACGCAAGAAAGCGGCCAAGTTGATCGTCGACAGCGCTGTAGCCGAATAAGACCCAATTTGATTTCGAGGTGGTTTTCATGACATTTGTGCCGATCGTTGTTGAGCAGTCTAACCGTGGGGAACGGGCCTACGACATCTATTCCCGCCTGTTAAAAGACCGCATTGTCTTCATTGGCGGGCCTATTGACGACCATCTGGCTAATCTGGTTATTGCCCAGCTTTTGTTTTTAGAGTCCGAAGATCCGGACAAAGACATTCATCTTTATATTAATAGCCCGGGCGGAGTGGTTACCGCCGGTTTGGCCATCTATGACACAATGCAGTATATCAAACCCGACGTGTCTACCATTTGCCTTGGCTCGGCGGCCAGCATGGCGGCGGTATTGCTTGCGGCCGGCGCTCCCGGCAAGCGTTATGCCTTACCTTACGCGCGCGTCATGATACACCAACCGTTGGGCGGTGCGCAGGGCCAAGCCACCGACATTCAGATCCAGGCCCGGGAAATCCTGCGCTTGCGGGAAATCCTCAATGATATTCTGGCGCGCCATACCGGAAAACCTTTAGAACGGATCCAACACGACACGGAGCGCGACTATTTTATGTCCAGTGAAGAAGCAAAGGAATATGGCATAATTGATGCCGTCGTGGTTCGGGGTGAGCAGCGCAAAGACGGCCGGACTGCCAGATAGAGAGGTGGTTAGATGTTGAAGTTTGGGGATGACAGGGGACAACTCAAGTGTTCCTTTTGCGGTAAATTACAGGAACAAGTCAAGAAACTGGTTGCCGGCCCCGGTGTCTATATCTGCGATGAGTGTATCGAGCTGTGCAACGAGATCATCGAAGAAGAACTCAGCGAGGACATGGAGCTTGAGCTGAGAGACATACCCAAACCGAAAGAGATCAAAGAAATTCTCGACCAGTATGTCATTGGCCAGGAAGAAGCGAAGAAGACGCTTGCCGTTGCCGTTTACAACCATTACAAGCGGATTAATCTCGGCAGCAAGATGGAAGATGTGGAACTGCAAAAGTCCAACATCGTCATGCTCGGTCCTACCGGCAGCGGCAAAACGCTTTTGGCGCAAACGCTGGCGAAAATTCTCAACGTTCCTTTTGCCATCGCCGACGCCACTTCCCTGACTGAGGCCGGTTATGTCGGCGAGGACGTTGAAAACATCCTGCTGAAACTCATCCAGGCTGCCGACTACGATGTGGAAAAGGCCGAAAAAGGGATTGTCTACATCGATGAAATTGATAAGATCGCCCGCAAATCGGAAAACCCGTCCATAACCCGCGACGTTTCCGGAGAAGGCGTGCAGCAGGCGCTGCTCAAAATTCTGGAGGGCACTGTCGCCAGCGTACCGCCGCAGGGCGGACGTAAGCACCCGCACCAGGAGTTCATCCAGATCGACACAACCAACATCCTTTTCATCTGCGGCGGTGCCTTTGACGGGATTGATAAGATTATCAGCGCCCGTACTGGAAAGAAGACGCTCGGCTTTGGCGCCGACATCAAGAGCCGCGAAAAGAAGCAGGTAGGCGAAATCCTCAGGCAAATCCTGCCGGAAGACCTGCTCAAGTTTGGGCTTATTCCCGAATTCGTCGGCCGGTTGCCGATTATTGTCACCCTTGACGCGCTTGATGAGGATGCGTTGGTGAGGATCCTGGTCGAGCCCAAAAATGCTTTGGTGAAGCAGTATCAGAAGTTTCTCGAACTGGACAACGTGCAGCTGGAATTTAAGGAAGACGCCCTGCGGGCCATTGCCCAGGAAGCGCTCAAGCGCAATACCGGGGCACGGGGTCTTAGGGCCATCATTGAGAACCTGATGCGCAACGTCATGTACGAGGTTCCGTCCCGCGCCGACGTAACCAAGTGCATTGTCACCAAAGAAGTGGTCTTAAACAAAGAGGAACCAATTTTAGTTACAGCCGACCGCAAGAGCAAGAAGAAGGAAGAAACAGCGTAAAGAAGGAGAGCAATCTCCTTCTTTTTTTTTGCCAAAAGCAGCCTGTTTTGCCGGTTTTTGCCAGGATAAAAAGGTCCGCTCTGCCCATACTAAGACCACATATTTAATGGTTGCTGTGGAAAGGAGGTATTTGGGCAAAGTGGATTACGCTGTTAACATTATCAGTTTGATCCAGTTCTTTTTTGCCGTTGTCATCGGCCTGTATTTCCTGAATCTCCTCAGGTCACAGCAGGGGAACAGGGTCGCGGTCGAACGGGAATCCAAAAAGGAAATGGACAAACTGCAGCGGCTTCGGGAGATTTCTCTGACTGAACCGCTGGCGGAAAAGACGCGGCCGTCGACTTTCGCCGAAATCGTCGGCCAGGAAGAAGGACTAAAGGCACTGAGAGCCGCACTTTGCGGGCCAAACCCACAGCATGTGCTTATCTACGGGCCGCCAGGCGTTGGCAAGACTGCTGCCGCCCGCCTGGTACTGGAAGAAGCCAAACGCAACCCGCTGTCGCCCTTTGGGCCCAATGCCAAATTTGTGGAGATGGATGCCACTACCGCCCGGTTTGACGAGCGCGGTATCGCCGATCCGCTTATCGGTACGGTACATGACCCAATTTACCAAGGAGCAGGAGCTCTTGGCATGGCCGGCATTCCCCAGCCCAAACCGGGAGCTGTTACCAAAGCCCATGGCGGCATTCTGTTTATCGACGAAATCGGTGAACTTCACCACATCCAGATGAACAAACTGCTTAAAGTGTTGGAAGACCGTAAAGTATTTCTGGAAAGTTCCTATTATAACAGTGAGGATACCAACATCCCTTCCCATATCCACGACATATTCCAAAACGGCCTGCCGGCCGATTTCCGGCTGGTGGGGGCCACGACGCGCATGGCCCACGAAATTCCGCCCGCCATCAGGTCCCGGTGCGTTGAAATTTATTTCCGGCCGCTTTTGCCTGACGAAATTTCCCTTATCGCCGGCAATGCCGCCAAAAAAATCGGGTTTGCCCTCGCGGACGGCGTGCTGGATGTTGTTAAACGCTATGCTACCAGCGGGCGTGAGGCGGTAAATATTATCCAGATTGCGGCCGGAGTGGCCCAGAATGAGGGCAGTAAGACCATCACCCGCGCCCATGCCGAATGGGTAATAAACTTTGGCCAGTACAATCCCCGGCCGGACAAGAAAATTCCTGCCCACCCTACGGTCGGTTTGGTCAACGGCTTAGCCGTGTTCGGGCCGAATATCGGAACGATGATGGAAGTAGAGGTATCGGCCGTTCCTAATGCCTACGGCACGGGGAAGCTAACGGTGACCGGCGTAGTGGACGAAGAGGAAATCGGTGGTTCGGGCCGGACGATGCGGCGCAAGAGCATGGCCAAGGGGTCGCTCGATAATGTACTTACGGTGTTAGCCAGCCATTTTGGCATCGACTGCCATAAATACGACATCCATGTCAACTTTCCCGGCGGTGTGCCTATCGACGGTCCGTCGGCGGGCGTGACGGTGTTAACGGCCATTTATTCGGCGCTGCACAAAATACCGGTTGATAACACGGTTGCCATGACGGGAGAAATCTCCATCCGCGGTCTGGTCAAGCCAGTAGGAGGGGTTAGCGCTAAAGTAGCGGCCGCCAAGCAGGCCGGGGTGCGAAAAGTTCTCATTCCGCGGGAAAACTGGCAAGAGTTGTTTAAAAACATGGATATTGAAGTCATCCCGGTTGATACGGTTGAGGAGGTGCTTAGCCACGCCCTCATGCAAACCGTCGACCAGGCGCCGCGCCTGGAATTGGTGGCGCCAAAACCGGAACTGTTAACGGCGGCAGGGGTGCAAGGATAGCGAAGTGGGCCTTCCCAGGCTCACTTTTTCTTTGCCGAAAGCATGGCGAAAAGGGATTTTCCGCCTGGCTAAGAATATTTATAAATACCTACGTTGAAACTAACTCTGACGTTTTTGTGAAGTGCGCAAAGGAGGCCCTTTTTTATGTCTAAAAAAAGGCGTTTTATCCCGCTTTTGCCGCTGCGGGGCATTCTCGTCTTTCCGTACATGATCATTCACCTGGACGTAGGGCGCGAGAAGTCCATCAGCGCCTTGGAAGAGGCAATGGTGCATGACCGGCTGATTATGTTGACGTCACAGAAGGACGCGCAAAATGATCGGCCCGAGCCTGACGATATTTTCCGCATTGGTACCGTAGCCGAAATTAAACAGCTACTCAAGCTGCCGGGCGGGACCATCCGCGTTTTGGTTGAAGGACTGCACCGCGCCCAAATTCTGCGGTATACCGAACTTGACCCTTTTTTCCAGGTCGAAATTGAAGAATTCGATGAAATTCAAACCAAGACGCCGGAAATTGAGGCACTTACCCGCACCGCCATCAGCCAGTTCGAGCAATGGGTAAAGTTAAGCAAAAAAATTCCGCCGGAAACGCTCCTATCCGTGGTGACGGTTGAAGAGCCCGGTCGGCTGTCGGATTTGATCGCCAGCCATTTAGCCCTGAAAATTGAAGATAAGCAGGCGCTGCTCGAAGCCGTAGGCTATAAGGAACGTTTGGAAAAACTGTGTGAAATTCTCAGCCGGGAAATGGAAATCCTCGAACTCGAGAAGAAAATTAACGTCCGGGTCCGCAAGCAGATGGAAAAAACCCAGAAAGAATATTACTTGCGGGAGCAGCTCAAGGCCATCCAAAAAGAACTCGGCGAAAAGGACGACCGGCTGGCCGAAGCGGACGAGTACCGGCAGCGTCTTAAGGAACTCGATGTTCCGAAAGAAGTAGCGGAAAAGATAAATAAGGAAATCGAGCGGTTGGAGAAGATGCCGCCCATGGCCGCGGAAAGCGCCGTCATCCGTACATACCTCGACTGGCTGCTGGCCCTGCCGTGGACGAAAGAAACGACCGACCGGCTGGACATCGCCGTTGCCGAAAAAATCCTGGACGAAGATCATTATGGCCTGCAGAAAGTCAAGGAGCGCATCCTCGAGTATTTGTCGGTCCGCAAGTTGACCGAAACCATGAAAGGCCCCATTCTCTGCCTGGTCGGGCCGCCTGGCGTCGGCAAGACTTCGCTGGCCCGTTCCATTGCCCGGGCGATGGAGCGCAAGTTCGTCCGGGTGTCGCTCGGCGGCGTGCGTGATGAGGCTGAGATCCGCGGTCACCGCCGGACCTATGTGGGTGCCCTCCCTGGACGGATAATTCAGGGCATGCGCACCGTCGGCTCGAAAAATCCGGTTTTTCTGCTGGACGAAATCGACAAAATGAGCGCCGACTTTCGCGGCGACCCTTCGGCGGCGCTGCTGGAAGTGCTTGATCCTGAACAGAACAATGCCTTCAGCGACCACTATATCGAGGTGCCGTTTGACTTGTCACGCGTGCTCTGGGTGGTGACGGCCAATGTTATGCATAACATTCCGCGGCCCCTGCTCGACCGGATGGAGGTCATTTCCATTCCCGGCTATACGGAAGAAGAGAAGGTGCAAATCGCCAAGCGCTATCTCATCCCCAAGCAGACCCGCGATCATGGTCTAAGCGAAGGGCAAATCATCTTTTCGGAAGGCACTATCCAGAAAGTAATTCGCGATTATACCCGCGAAGCGGGCGTGCGCAACCTGGAACGCAATATCGCCGGGTTGTGCCGTAAAGCCGCGCGGCAAATTGTCCAGGAGCAGCGCACGGCGGTCAAAATCACTGCCCAAAACCTCCACACTTTTTTAGGAGCCCCTAAGTACCGTCATGCCCAAGCGGAAAAAAGCCCGCAGGTAGGAGTCGCTACCGGCCTGGCCTGGACTGAAGTGGGCGGCGATGTGTTGGCGGCCGAAGTGTCGATTATGAAAGGCAAAGGCAAGTTAACGCTTACGGGGCAGCTCGGCGAAGTAATGCGGGAATCGGCGCAGGCCGGCTTTACCTATATTCGCACCCGGGCCAAGGAACTTGGCATTGATGAGGAGTTCCATGAAAAAACCGACATTCATATCCATCTGCCGGAAGGCGCTATTCCTAAGGACGGTCCTTCGGCCGGCATCACCATGGCCACGGCGGTGGCGTCCGCTCTGACCGGCAAGCCGGTACGTTCAGATCTTGCCATGACCGGGGAAATTACGCTGCGCGGCCGCGTTCTGCCGGTAGGGGGCATTAAAGAAAAGGTATTGGCTGCCCACCGGGCCGGGATTAAGAAAGTCGTCCTGCCCCAGGAAAACCGGCGGGACTTGGAGGAAATTCCGGTCAACGTCAAGCGCAGTCTTGAATTTATCTTTGTGGAACATATGGACGAAGTGCTGCGGGCGGCCTTGGTGATGGATAATGGCTGAGACGCAATTCAATGTCATTAAGGCCCGCTATGTAGCCTCAGCCGTACGGGCCGACCAGTATCCGCCTGAGGACCTGCCCGAAATCGCGTTTATTGGCCGCTCCAACGTGGGTAAATCGTCATTGATTAATTCATTGTGCCGTCATCATGGGCTGGCACGGGTGAGCGCCAGCCCCGGCAAGACCCAAACCATTAATTTTTATGCTGTGACCGCCAAGTTGCCGGACGAACGGCGGCTGGAATGGTATTTGGTCGACCTTCCCGGTTACGGCTACGCGCGGACGGGCCAAGCCCAACGCCGGCAGTGGACCAGGTTTGTCGAAGAATACTTTCTCCGTTCGTCGCGCCTGAAACTGGTGTGTCAGTTGGTTGACCTCCGTCATCTGCCACAGGCCAGTGATGTGGCCATGTACGATTGGTTGAAAACGCATGACCTTACTGTACAGGTGGTGGCTACCAAAGCGGATAAAATCGGGCGTACCCACCTAGCGCGTCATATAGCGGCGATTAAAAACGGGCTGCAACTGGAAACGGGCGGGATTATTGCCTATTCAGCGCTTAGTGGACAAGGGCGGAACGACCTACTTGACGCAATTGGCCAAATTTTGCTAAAATAAGTTGCACCGGTAAGCGGGGATGCCACGCGGCGTCCCTGCTAATTATCTAAATACGAGATTGTCACGATATAAGATGAAAGGCGATCCCATGCTGACTCAGTTCGATAAAGCCTTGCTGAATATTATCCAAACCGATTTGCCGCTGACCAAGCGACCTTTCGCCGTGCTGGCCGAGCGGTTGGGCGTCGACGAGGCCACGGTCATTGACCGGCTGCGCGCACTCAAGGCCCTTGGCTATATCCGGCGGATCGGGCCGTTCTTTGATTCGGCCCGGCTGGGGTATGTGGGCACGCTGGCGGCCGTGCGCGTCAGGCCGGACAAAGTAAGGGAAGTAGCGGAAGCGATTAATGCTTTCCCGGGCGTTACCCATAACTATGAGCGAGAGGGGTATTTCAACCTATGGTTTGCTCTTCTTTCGCCAAGCAAGGAGGCCCAGCGCCGCGTCCTGCAGTACATCGGGAAGCTCGACGGGGTGGACAAGCTGATTAGCTTGCCGGCGACCAGGAAATACAAAGTAAGCGTTGAGTTCACGCTTGGGTAGGCAGGTGAAGTATGTTGGACGCCCTGGATAAAAAGATTATTGCCGCTATGCAAGACGAATTCCCGCTGGTGAGTGATCCCTATCGCGTCATTGCCGAGCGGCTGGGAATCAGTGAAGACGAACTCTTGCGGCGGCTGGAGCGGTACCGGCAAACGGGACAACTCCGGAAAATGGGCGCCGTTCTTCGTCATCGCGAGGTGGGCTACGCGGCCAATGCCCTTTGCGCTTGGGTGGTAACGCCGGAGCGTGAAGAAGAGGTAGGCAGGCTGATGGCTGCTCATCCCGCTGTTACCCACTGCTACAGCCGGTTGCCGGCTGAAGAGTGGCCGTATAACTTTTACACTATGGTTCATGCCCACACTCGTGCTGAATGCCGGGAAATTGTCGAAGCGTTGGCCCGTGCTGCCGGTTTGGACCAATATACTATGCTGTTTAGCACCCGGGAGTGGAAAAAAACGAGTATGCACTATTTTCGGGAGGGCGAAGAACAATGTTGAAAAGTTTTGCTGATGTACTTGCGGCGGTGAAAGGACTGCCGCCCCGGCGGGTTGCTGTTGCCGCTGCGCAGGATGACGCCGTTCTTGAGGCTGTCAGAGGGGCGAAAGAGCAGGGCATCGCCGATTTTATCCTGGTAGGCGACCGGGACAAGATTGAACGTACCGCGGCGAAAGTGAGCGTCAGTCTCGAGGGGCTAACAATCATCCATGAGGCTGATGACCGTCAGGCCGCCTATCGGGCCGTGGCCCTCGTCTCAGGCGGGGAAGCGGACGTGCTGATGAAAGGCCTTATCAACACCGCTGATCTGTTGCGGGCCGTCCTGGATAAAGAGGTTGGATTGCGCACCGGTAGGGTACTCAGCCATGCCGCCGTGTTTGAAGTGCCCGGCTTTGACCGGTTGCTGACTATTACTGACGGCGGCATGAACATCGCGCCAACTCTCGCGCAAAAGGCCGATATCATCCAAAATAGCGTCGGTCTGGCCAAAGTATTGGGCATTAGCCCTGCCAAGGTTGCGGTGCTTGCCGCCGTGGAAGTTGTTAATCCCGATATGCCGGCGACGCTTGATGCCGCAGCGCTCGCCAAGATGGCCGACCGGGGCCAGATTAAAGGAGCGGTCGTTGATGGTCCGCTCGCCCTTGACAATGCAATTAATCTTGAAGCGGCCAGACATAAGGGCATTACCAGTCCGGTGGCCGGTCTGGCTGATATTTTGCTCGTTCCTAATATTGAAGTAGGTAACGCTTTAGGCAAATCGCTTATTTATTTTGCCCGTGGCCGTATGGCCGGCTTAATTCTCGGCGCGGCCAAGCCGGTAATTGTCACTTCCCGCGCCGACACATACGAAGGGAAAATCCTCTCTATCGCCCTTGGGGCTCTGCTGGGACAAAAATAAAATTATTTTTATTAAAATAAAAAAAGGAACTTGCCCCAAGAAGTCGAATTTTAACAGTTGTTGGTCTGACCACCTGGCCGTAATATCATAAATAATATTTCGGGATGGGGGAAAACTACACTGGTAGGAATGCCTGCTTTTCCCAGGTTGGCGTCTTTGCTTGATTAGCCAAGGTATATAAAGGTGCGGCATATACCGGCCTTTGTATATAAATCGGTACATGAATCTTCAGGAGGTGCTCTTATGGCCGAAGTTTCACTCCAGGGTGAACAAAGAGTATTCATGACAGGCAATGAAGTCGTTGCCTGGGCTGCCGTTGCAGCCAAAGCCGACATTATGTACGGCTATCCCATCACGCCGCAAAACGAGATCATGCATTACTGGACACGGCTTGCGCCCAAGTACAACAAGAAGTTTCTCCAGGTTGAGGACGAAATTTCCGCCGGTTTTACCACGCTGGGCGGCGTAATTTCCGGAAGAAAAGCCTTTACTGCCACCGCCGGTCCGGGCAACGTACTGATGCAGGAATCGGCAACCATGGCCGAGATGATGCGATTGCCGATTGTCTATATCATTCAACAGCGCGGCGGCCCCTCTACCGCTACCGTTATTTATTCGCAGCAGGAGGTAACGCTGACCACCTTCGGCGGCAACGGCGAAGGACACCGCATCGTATATTCCACTGCTACTCATCAGGAATTGTTTGACTACACCATTAAGGCCTTTAATGCTGCCTGGACTTACCGGTTCCCCACCTTCGTGCTTGGCGACGGCTACCAGGCCAAAATGCGTGAGCCGCTGACCATTTATGATCCCGAAGCGCGCGGTATTAAGCTCGTCAATCCCGAGCCCATTCTCGGCGATACTACGCCTGGCAAACAGTTTAAGCACATCCGCAATACATATAACACCGAAGACGAACTATATGAGGTTGTTATGGCCAATCAGCGCGATTGGGAAGCAATGGCGCCGAAAGTTGTCGAATGGGATGCGAAAGACTGCGCCGACGCCGATGTGATTATTCTTACCCATGGCGTGGTGTTCCGTGCCGCTCAAGGCGCCTATGGCATGTTCCGCGGCGAAGGCAAGAAGGTCGGCTATTTCCGTCCCATTACGCTCCGCCCGTTCCCGGAAGAGCAGCTCCGCGAGGCTGCGAAAACGGCCAAAAAAATCTTTATTGCCGAGTCTTCGTATGGACAACTCGTGAAACTTGTCCAACAGGCGCTGTACGGCATGAACGTGGAGATTGTTCCCATGCTGCGGCCGGGCGTTGGCATCACCACCGAGGAAATCTACGAAGAAGTTTCCAAACTGTTAGGGTAGGAGGGGAACGTCATGCAAGAACTGAAAGAGCAAGGTATTCTTCAGCCGGCGATGCCGTCAAGCTGGAACGAAGAATCGAAACCGCATAAATTCTGCCCGGGCTGCGGCCACGGCATTATTCTCAAGTGTCTGGGCGAGGCCATTGACGAATTGGGGATCAAGGACAAGATGGTATTTGGCTGTGACATTGGCTGTTCTCTGTTGGCTTGGGATTTCTTTGCCGTTGATTCGGTTCAGACCCACCATGGCCGTACGACGCCGGTTATTGTCGGCATGAAACGGGCTAATCCGGAATTGATTGGTGTTGCCTATATGGGTGACGGCGGCGGTTACGCCATCGGCTCGCAGCACCTCTTCAACGCCGCGGTGCGCAATGAAAAGATTACGATTATTCTTTGCAATAACTGTAACTACGGCATGACTGGCGGCCAAATGGCGCCGACTACGCTGCCGGGGATGAAAACCGAGACTTCGCCATACGGCCGTGACGTCGAACAGACCGGTTTGCCTACCAAGGGTCCGGAAATGGTCGCTGCCGTAGCCCCCGAGGGCGCCTATGTGGCCAGGGGCACCATTGCCAACCCCCGTCAGCTTAAAGGTTTCATTAAGAAGGCACTGGAAAACCAAATGGCCGGCAACGGGATATCTTTTGTCGAGGCGCTGTCCTCCTGTCCGACCAACTGGCGGACCAACGCCAAACAGACATGGGAATTCGTCGAGAAAGAAATGACGCAATACTTTAAAGTCGGCGAACTGCGCGTGCCGCAAGTAAAGGAGGGCTAACACATGGCGAAGATCACCAAGATTGCTCTGGCCGGCGAAGGCGGCCAAGGCGTTCAGTCCATAGCGGAAATTTTGGCGGAAGCCGCTAACGAAGAAGGTAAGAACGCGCTGTATATTCCTAACTTCGGCGTTGAGCAGCGCGGCGGCGTGTCTATTGCCTATGTGCAGATCAGTGACGGCCCCATTGGCGCCCCCAAGTTCCAGAAGGCCGACATCCTTATTCCCCTTAGCCCTCGCGCCGTCCGGCGCACCAAACTGCATGCCGGCCGCAACACCGTTTATATCTATGACAACTCTCTCATCCAGGAAGGCGAGGTCAACGACAACATCGTTGGTCTCCAATACACGGACGTTACGCCGCCGAACCCAACCGCCGGTATGCCGAATCCCGCCGAAGCGCCGGTCGGAGGGCAGCCTGATGAGGACTTGCCGCAGGACATGATTGCCGGTGAGCCGAAGACCGTTTCTTTCACCGTGCCCGGCCCCGGGGTTGATCCGGCGGACATTCCCGCTTATGTCAAGCGCGTCATTCCGATCCCGGCCAATGACATCGCGAAAAACGAACTGCACCCCCGCGTTTTCAATATGATTATCCTCGGGGCAGTTATCGCCGCAACGGAAGTGCTGCCGCTTGATACCATCAAAGAGGCCCTGGAAACCAAACTGGGCGATAAATTCAAAACCAATCCGGAGCTTCGCGATATGAACTTTAAAGCCCTTGAGCGCGGCTATGAAATTATTAAGGGGTCAATGTAAGGAGGGGAAACAATGGCCAAAGTTAACTGGGAAGCGGCAAAATACGAAAGTAGCAAAGGCCAGTGGAGTATATTCCCGGGACTATGCAAGGGCTGCGGACTGTGCATTGAAAAATGTCCGGTCAAATGCATCGGCTGGTCCGAAGGTCTGGGCGTATATGGTACGCCGCGCGTGGAAGCCAACATGGAAAAATGCATTGTCTGTGGTATTTGCCAAATGATCTGCCCCGATTGCGCCATCCGGGTTGAGAAAAAGAAATAGTGGACGGTAACAGGGCGATAGTGTATTATAGAAAAAGACTCTTACGCAGGTGATTACATGACCAAGCCTACCATGTTTGCTTTAGTTGAGGCTGATTTAAGGGCTGTTGAGCAGGCCCTTGCAGAAATAATACACTCGCCCGTTGACCAGCTTACCCAGGTGGGAAGGCACTTATTACAGGCGGGCGGCAAACGGTTGCGGCCCGCCTTGTATCTTTTGTGCGCCAAAAGCCGCCAGGGCGAGACAAGAGCGCTGGTGCCAGTTGCGGTTGCGATCGAAATGATTCATATGGCTACCTTGGTTCACGATGACGTCATCGACAATGCCGCTACCCGCCGGGGGCTGCCTACGGCCAACTCCCGCTGGGGCAACCATGTATCCGTCCTGTCGGGCGACTTTTTATTTGCTAAGGCTTTTTCGACGGTGGCTAGACATGCCACTCCCGCCATGCTGCGCATCCTAACCGACGTGGTATGTTCCATGTGCGAGGGGGAAATTTTGCAAATTCGGGATACGTTTAGCGTTGAGCAGTCGGAAGAGGACTACTTGGTGCGGATAGCCAAGAAAACCGCCGATTTTATCGCGGCCAGTTGCGAATTGGGCGGCCTGTCGGCAGGCCTTGCGCCGGACGAGGTAGCGGCGCTGCGCCGGTACGGGCACGCGGTGGGTATGGCCTTTCAGATCACCGACGATATTCTGGATATCACCGCTACATCAGCCCAACTAGGCAAACCGGCGGGTAATGACCTCAGGCAGGGCATTCTCACGCTGCCCGTGTTATACGCCTTGCAGCACAGCCCCTGCCGGGAAGAATTACGCCGCCTGGTTATCAGCCGCGACTTGGATGAATTGGGTTTGGAGCGAGGACTGACCATCGTGCGTGATAGTGGCGGCATCGAGTATGCCTATGAGCATGTCAGCCGTTATCTGAAAGAAGCTCGCTTAGCCTTGCCGGCCGACCTTGATGGCATTGTTCGCCAAACGCTTCTCGCTATTGCCGATTTTGTCGGACTCCGCAAGTATTGATAAGGAGGCAGGGGCGGTATGTTTAAGCCGGTTAAGACGCGAAAAGTGTATGAAGAAATTGTCGAGCAGATCAAGCAGCTAATAGTGGAAGGCAAGCTGCAGCCGGGCGATAAACTGCTCTCTGAGCGCGAACTCAGCGAGCGGCTAAATGTCAGTAGGGCGTCGGTGCGTGAAGCCTTTAGCGCCCTTGAGATGATGGGAATTATCACTATCCGCCCGGGCGAGGGCAGTTTTGTCCGGCAGGTTTCCTATGAGGGAATGCTGGAGCCGCTATCTTTTCTCCTGCAGGTCGATGTGGCAGACGTGCTGCAACTGTTAGAAGTACGTAAAATCCTGGAGGTGGAAACGGCGGCGCTTGCTGCCTTGCGGGCCACGCCGCAGGACCTGGAGGACATTTACCGGGCGATGAACAGTATGGTCGAGCAGATAAATTCCGGCGATATTGGCGACTTGGGCGACGCCGCTTTTCATTGCAGTCTGGCGCGGGCGACGAACAACATGGTGCTGATCAAAGTCATGAATACTATTACTGACTTGATGAACAATACGTTTCGCTCTTCCCGCCAGCGGCTTTTTTTGGTGGAACATATGCCGGAGGCGCTGCACCGGTCGCACTGCGCCATTTATGAAGCTGTCGCCGCAAAGGACCCCCGGCTGGCACGGATGAGAATGCGCGACCATCTGGCAATGGTGGAACAGGCCATGCTAAAATTGAAAAACGGTAAGGCTAACATTAGTATAAAAAACATTGAAACCAATGATAAAATTGTGGCCGACAATAAGAATATAAAGGATTTTAAACAGTCGTCGTAGAATTAAGTTCATGACTTTTATGAACTTAATATACTTAATCGGCGACTCTTTTTTTTGCAAAATAATTTCCCGAATATTCCTAAAAGTTAGGCTTTTCACATGCTATAACCGCAAAAAGCAGGTATATAAGTATTTTATATGGCATTAAGTAGTAGCAGATGACTATCTCAGTATTCTAAAAATTGGTACAATGGTGTTGGCGCAATGCTGAGGTAGTTGAGAAAACTATATGGCGCAAGGAGGTGACAAGGACACATAAACTTTCCCCAATAATAAAAATTAAAACGCAAGGGAGTGTATTTAATGACGTGGACGCAAGTGTATAATCCGCTTGGCAACATTGGTCTTTCGGCGTTGGTTGCTGCTATTCCGCTCTTCATTCTTCTGTATATGCTCGGCGTCAGACGGTCAAAAGGTCATCATGCCGCCATTGTCGGCGTAACTTCGGCGGTGCTGTTGGCCGTTTTGGTCTGGGGTATGCCACCCGGGCTAGCTATCAGCGCTACTTTAAACGGCGCCATGTTCGGCATTTTTCCCATCGTCTGGATTGTTGTCACCGCCATCTGGGTTTACAACATGACGGTCGAATCCGGTGAATTCGAAATTATAAAAAATTCATTGGCATCTATTACCGATGACCGCCGTCTTCAGGCGCTATTCATCGCCTTCGCCTTCGGTTCCTTCATTGAAGGCACCGCCGGTTTCGGGACGCCGGTGGCAATTACGGCCGCCATGCTGGTGGGCCTGGGCTTCAACCCCATCTATGCTGCCGGTATCTGTCTCATTGCTAACACCGCGCCGGTAGCCTTCGGTGCTATTGGTATACCAATTGTCGTTGCTGCCAATGTTACCCAGCTTGACATGATGCATATCAGCCAAATCGTTGGCCGCCAGTTGCCGTTTCTGTCCATCATTGTGCCGTTATGGCTGGTTGTAACCATGTGCGGGTGGAAGCGGGCCATGGAAGTACTGCCGGCTGTGCTGGTCGCCGGTATCTGCTTCGCCGGTACGCAGTTCATCACTTCCAACTATGTTAACCCCTACTTGCCAGATATTACCTCGGCCGTTGTCACCATCGTCGGTCTGCTCGTTTTCCTAAAAGTGTGGAAGCCGGCGAATGTCTGGCATTTCCCCAACGAAAAACCTGCCGCCACGGGTGGGGTAAAGCTCCGGTACACGACCGGCGAAGTGTTCCGCGCCTGGGCGCCGTACCTCATCTTGGCAGTACTGGTCTTCCTGTGGGCTGACGATAAATATCTGAAGCTCAAGCTGAGCCTGCTGAACATCGACAAGGCGATGCCCTGGTTTACGATCAACTGGCCGGGCCTGCACGGTCTTGTTATAAAAGCGGCGCCGGTTGTCGCCAAACCGACTCCCTATCCGGCCCAATACGTTATCAATATTTTCTCGGCCGCTGGTACAGCTATATTCATTTCCGGCCTGCTGTCGCTGTTCATTATTCCTAACTATGGTTTTGGCCGGGCGATGGCCTGCTTCGGCCGGACGGTTAAGCAGCTGGTATACCCCATCTTTACCATTGCCATGATCCTTGGCCTGGCGTATATCATGAACTACTCCGGCATGAGCTCGACGTTAGGTTTGGCCTTCACCGCTACCGGCGCCCTGTTCCCCTTCTTCTCGCCGATTTTGGGCTGGCTCGGCGTCTTCCTGACCGGTTCCGACACCTCCTCCAACGCGCTCTTCGGTTCGATGCAGAAGACAGCGGCCCAGCAGATTGGCGTCGATCCCAATCTGACGGTAGCGGCCAACTCTTCGGGCGGCGTTTGCGGCAAGATGATTTCACCGCAAAGCATCTCGGTGGCGACGGCGGCAACCGGCCTGGTAGGCGAGGAAGGTACCATCTTCCGCTTCACGCTGTGGCATAGCGTCGCGATGATTATCCTCATGGCCGTGCTGACCTACCTGCAGGCTTACGCTTTGCGTTGGATGCTACCCTAGTAGAATAGCTGTCATAATGGCGGGGTGAGTCCCGCCAGTTTTTCTCAGAAGGGGAGGAAGACAATTGGAACCACGCATTATTAAAGCTTTAGCCGAAATTGTTGGCCGGGAAAATGTGCTGACTTCACCGGAGGAATTAATTTGCTACGGCTATGATGCCACGCCCGGCTTTTCCCGGCTGCCCGAGGTCGTCGTTCGGCCTGGGAACAAAAAGGAAGTGTCGCGCGTCCTGGCCTTGGCCAATCGCGAAAAAATTCCTGTCTATACGCGCGGTTCGGGAACCAACCTTAGTGCCGGCGTTGTCCCCATGGACGGCGGTATTGTCTTATCCACCGTGCGCATGAATTCAATCCTGGAGATTGATCCGGAAAATTTCATCGCCGTTGTTGAGCCGGGTGTCATCGTGGCTGAACTCAACGCCGCGGTGGAAAAGTATGGACTTATTTACCCGCCCGATCCCGGCACGGTCACTACCGCTTCCATGGGTGGCACGGTTGCAGAAAATTCGGGCGGCCTGCGCGGCCTTAAATACGGCGTGACCAAGCATTACGTCCTCGGCTTGGAAGTGGTGCTGGCCGACGGCCAAATTGCCGAATTCGGCGGGCGCACGCTGCGCTCGCCTGGCTATGATATGGTCATGCTGTTTACCGGTTCGGAAGGTACCCTGGGCGTCATCACCAAGATAATTGTCCGGCTGGTGCCGGCGCCGACCCATCGCAAGAGCATGATTGCCGTATTTCACGATTTAAATGGCGCCGGCAAATCAATTGCCGATATTATTGGCCACAAAATTATTCCGGCAACCCTGGAAATTATGGACAACTATACCATTCGCACCGTGGAAAGCTTTGTCAAATTAGGACTGCCGGTCGAAGCCGAAGCAATAATTCTGGCCGAGGTTGACGGTGACGAGGCGACCGTTGCGCAGGACGCGGCCAAAATGGAGAAAATTCTGCGCGAAAACGGCGGTCAGGTGCGGGTGGCTACTAGTGCCCAGGAGCGGGATCAGATCTGGGCGGCCCGCCGGGCGGCATTGCCGTCGCTGGCCAAGCTCCGTCCGTCCACCTTTTGCGAAGATGCCACCGTGCCGCGCAGCAAGGTGCCTGATATGGTGCGCCGCATCACGGAAATCGCCCAAAAATACGACGTGCAAATTGGCACTTTTGGCCATGCCGGCGATGGTAATCTTCACCCCACGCTCGTATCCGACCTGCGCAACAACACCGAAATGGAACGGGTCTACCAAGCCATGGACGAAATTTTCCTGACCGCGCTCGAGCTGGATGGTACGCTGTCTGGCGAGCATGGCATCGGTCTGGGAAAGCTGAAATATATGCCCGCCCAATTTGGCGAGGTGGGCTTGGATGTTATGCGGGCCATTAAAAAGGCCTTGGACCCCAACGGTATTCTTAATCCCGGCAAACTGGTCGGTCAACTGCAGTAAGCAAAGGGTGGCGGCCACGGCCGCCCCCCTTTGCTTACTGGCACCCCTCCGGGTAGGGGGAGTGGAGGGGTCATTGTATTTTCCCAGGACGAGCGGTATAATAGTATTGGGAAAAATTCGCAAACAAAATTGAAGGCTAGGGAGTGACACCATGTTTAATCTCGGCATTCCGGAACTTATTTTAATTTTAGTTATCGCCCTGGTGGTCTTTGGTCCGGGCAAGCTACCGGAAGTAGGCCGGGCGTTGGGTAAGGGCATTCAGGAATTCCGGCGGGCGACGGCGGGTGAGCCGGCCAAGGAAGAGCCAAAGGCTGAAGCCAAAACGGAAGAGAAAAAGTAAGGAGTGGCGAGATGGCGGAGACCAAAACGGAGCTTCAGGACCAGCAAGCGGTCGCCCTGCCGCAAGCCGAAGCCCAGGCTGCTGATACTGACGGCGGCGCGGAAATGTCGCTTATCGACCATCTGGAGGAACTGCGCCGCCGGCTCTTGATTTCGCTGGCAGCCGTGGCTCTAGGCAGTATTGTCTGTTATTTTTATGCCCAGGAACTTGTGCATTACATAACCGCTCCCGCCGGTAAATTATACTATATGAACCCGGCCGAAGCGTTTTTCACCTATCTCAAGGTATCCTTTTTCGCCGGATTTTTGCTGGCCCTGCCGGTCGTCTTATATCAGATGTGGGCCTTTGTCGTTCCGGCTCTGACCAAACGGGAGCGACAAGCATCGCTGATTTTGGTGCCCGCGTCGCTGGCGCTGTTCTTTCTGGGCCTGGCCTTTTCGTATTTCCTCGTGCTGCCGGCAGGCATTAAATTTTTCATCGGCTTTGCCACCGAAGATTTGCAACCGATGTTCTCAATCGGCCAATACCTTTCTTTCGTCATTTCGTTTTTGCTGCCCTTTGGCGTTATTTTTGAATTGCCTTTGCTCATATTTATCATGGCGAAATTTGGCCTTATCAGCTCGGCCTATCTGGTGGCCAAGCGGAAAATTATGCTGGTTATGGCCTTCGTCGTCGGCGCCGTGATTTCGCCGACGCCCGACGTTTTTTCGCAGACCATGGTGGCCATTCCTTTACTCTTTCTGTATGAAATCAGTATTTTGGCCGTGAAGTATATTCTGCGTAAGTAGGAGAAACTAGGAGCAGAAGTTTCCGAAAGGAGCATAGTTTTGGCCTTTAACGACTTACGGGAATTTATTGCGGCGCTGGAGCGGCGCGGCTGGTTGAAGCGCATAACGGCGCCGGTAGACTGTGAGCTGGAAATTACGGAAATTACCGACCGGGTGTGCAAGCGCCAGGGCGACAAGAACGTGGCCCTGCTGTTTGAAAATGTTAAGGGTTATGATATTCCGGTGCTGATGAATGCTTTTGGCAGCATGGAGCGTATGGCCCTCGCCCTGGGAGTTGACAAGATCGACGACATCGCCGACGAAATCCGCCGACTTATTAAACTGCCGCAAGCATCGCTGCAAGGGGCTTTCGATGTGCTTAAACTGCTGCCGTCCCTGAAACCGGCGTTTAACTTTCCCAAAATGGTAAAAACCGGGCCTTGCAAAGAGGTCATTATCCGGGACAACCCTTCCTTGGACAAGTTTCCCATCCTTAAGTGCTGGCCTGGTGACGCCGGCCGATTTATCACCCTGCCGCTGGTGTTTACCAAGAATCCTACGACCGGCAAGCGCAATGTCGGAATGTACCGCATGCAGGTCTACGACGGGCAAACGACCGGGATGCACTGGCATATCCACAAAGGCGGAGCCGAAAACTACCGGGCCCATAAAGAAGCAGGCAAAAACCGGATTGAGGTGGCAGTGGCAATTGGCGGTGATCCGGTGGTAACCTATGCGGCAACGGCGCCGCTGCCGCCCGGCATGGATGAAATGGTGTTCGCCGGTTTTCTGCGCAAGAAACCGGTCGAAATGGTGAAGTGCGAGACCGTTGACCTGGAAGTGCCGGCAACGAGTGAAATCGTCCTGGAAGGCTATGTCGATCTGACCGAATTGCGCCGGGAAGGTCCCTTTGGCGACCATACCGGTTATTATTCACTGGCCGACCTTTATCCCGTCTTTCATCTTACCTGTATTACCCACCGCCGCGACCCCATCTATCCGGCTACCATTGTCGGCAAGCCGCCGATGGAGGATTGTTACCTGGCCAAAGCGACGGAACGGATTTTCCTGCCGCTGCTGCAACTCCAGCTACCGGAAATCGTGGACATCAACCTGCCGCTGGAAGGAGTATTTCATAACTGTGCCGTCGTATCGATCCGCAAAAGCTACCCCCAACACGCCAAAAAAGTAATGCATGCCCTGTGGGGCATGGGACAAATGATGTTTACCAAAATGATCATCGTGGTCGATGCCCATGTCAATGTCCAGGACATGAATGAAGTGTGGTGGCGCGTTTTCAACAACATTGACGCCCGCCGCGACATCGTCATGGTTGACGGTCCTCTTGACGCCCTTGACCACGCCTCGCCCATGCCGCACTGGGGAACCAAGGTAGGCATCGACGCTACCAAAACCTGGCCGGAGGAGGGGCACCCGCGCGAGTGGCCTGATGAGATTGCCATGTCTGACGACATTCGCCGCCGGGTCGACGCTAGATGGGCCGAACTTGGGCTGGATTAGGGGGAAACTTGACAGGTTTAGCCATTTATTGCTATGATAATGCTAACATTGACAAGCGGCGATGACGGGAAGGAGTAGCCCCATGCCCCGCCAGAGAGAGCGCCTCCTGGGCTGCAAGGGCGCTTCGGATCAGCATGTGGCCAAGTCGTCCCCGAGCCGGCAGGCTGAAGGGTGAGTAGGTCTGCCCGCACGGCCGGGGCGTTATTCCGGCACGAGTGCCCGCTTAAGCAAGCGGGAATAAAGGTGGTACCGCGGAAGTAAGCCTTTCGTCCTTTAGAAGGATAAAGGCTTTTTATTTTTGGGCGAAAAAGACAGGAGGTTTGTGCATGGAGGAGAAAACCATTCCGACCGTCTATGATCCGGCGACGGTGGAAAGCAAATGGTACAAATATTGGGAAGACGAGGGGTTGTTCCACGCCGAAGTGGAACCGGACAAAGAGCCGTTTAGTATCGTTATTCCGCCGCCCAACGTTACCGGGCAGCTTCACATGGGCCACGCCCTTGACAATACGCTCCAGGATATTCTGATTCGCTTTAAGCGCATGCAGGGTTACAACACGCTCTGGATGCCCGGGACCGACCATGCCGGCATCGCCACCCAGATCAAGGTCGAAGAGATGTTGGCCAAGGAAGGGCTGACCCGCTACGACCTTGGCCGGGAAAAATTTATTGACCGCGTCTGGGAATGGAAACGGCAGTACGGCAGCCGCATCATCAAACAGCTCAAGAGTCTTGGTGCGTCCTGCGATTGGCCGCGTGAGCGGTTTACCATGGATGAAGGCTGTTCGCGGGCAGTGCGGGAAGTTTTCGTCTCCCTTTATGAAAAAGGCCTCATTTACCAGGGCAACCGCATTACCAACTGGTGCCCCCGGTGCAAGACGGCGCTTAGTGACATCGAGGTGGAACACGAGGAAAAGAGCGGCCACCTCTATCATGTGCGGTATCCGGTGGAGGGAATGGACGGCGAATATGTTACCGTCGCCACTACCCGCCCCGAGACTATCCTGGGCGATACGGCGGTAGCCGTTCATCCCGATGACGGGCGTTATCGCCATTTGGTCGGCAAGCATCTTATTTTGCCGCTGGTAGGTCGGCGGCTGCCAATTATTGCCGATGCGTATGTTGACCCGTCGTTCGGCACCGGCGCGGTGAAAGTGACGCCCGCCCACGACCCGAACGACTTTGAAATGGGCCTGCGTCATCAGCTGCCTGAAATCATCGTCATCAATCCTGACGGCACCATGGCCGAGAACACCGGCCAATATGCCGGCATGGACCGCTACGAATGCCGGCGCGCTCTTGTCCGGGATTTAGAAGAACAGGGCTATCTTGTCCGCATTGACGAACATGTTCATTCCGTCGGCCACTGCCAGCGCTGCAGCACCGTTGTCGAGCCCTTGACGTCCAAACAATGGTTTGTTCGCATGAAGCCGCTGGCTCAGCCGGCAATTGAGGCGGTTGCCTCCGGAAAAATTAAATTTGTTCCCGAGCGGTTTACCAAGATTTATATTAACTGGCTGGAAAATATCCGCGACTGGTGTATCTCCCGCCAAATCTGGTGGGGCCACCGCATTCCCGCCTGGTACTGTGAATGCGGTGAAACAATCGTGTCGCGGGAAGATGTAACCTGCTGCCCGAAATGCGGCGGTAAGGTGGAGCAGGATCCGGACGTGCTGGATACCTGGTTCAGTTCGGCCCTCTGGCCCTTTTCGACCATGGGCTGGCCGGAAAAGACGGCCGAACTCGCTCACTTCTACCCGACAAGTGTTTTGGTAACCGGCTATGATATTATCTTTTTCTGGGTCGCGCGTATGGTTTTCATGGCCATGGAATTTCAGCGGGAAATTCCCTTCCGGCATGTCTTTATTCACGGCTTGGTGCGCGACGCCCAGGGACGGAAAATGAGCAAATCGCTCGGTAATGGCATTGATCCGCTGGAAGTAATCGAAAAGTATGGCGCCGATACGCTCCGGTTCACCCTGGTGACCGGCAACACGCCGGGTAACGACATGCGGTTTTATTGGGAACGCGTCGAATCAAGCCGGAACTTCGCCAATAAAATCTGGAATGCCTCGCGGTTCGTGCTCATGAACCTCGACGGCTTTGACGCCGCCGACTGTCCCGATCCCGCCCGGTTTACCCTGGCAGACCGCTGGATCTTAAGCCGCTACGCGCAAACCGTTACGGATGTGACGGCCAACCTGGAGAAGTTTGAACTGGGCGAGGCGGCCCGGCTGCTGTACGAATTCATCTGGAACGAGTACTGCGACTGGTACATCGAGCTTACCAAAGGTCGGCTATATCGCAAAGAAAATATTGAGGACCGGAGAGCTGCGCAGTATGTCCTATGGTATGTCCTGCGCGGCACGCTGGAGCTGCTCCATCCCTTCATGCCCTTCATCACCGAAGCCATTTGGCAGGCGCTGCCCCATGACGGCAAAAGCATTGTCGTCGCCCCTTGGCCGAAGACTCAGCCTGAGCTAATTGATGCCGAGGCGGAGCGACACATGACGGCCATCATGGACACCATTAAAGCCGTGCGCAATATGCGGGCCGAAGTCAACGTGCCGCCGGGCAAAAAGAGCGAGGTCATTATCCATGTTGCCGCAGAAGAGCTGGCGGAAGTATTCCGGGCGAACATCGCCTATCTGCAGGCGCTGGCCGCCGCTGAGTCCGTCGCCATTTGCGGCGCCGACGCCGATAAACCGGAAAACGCCATGGCGGCCGTGGTCAGCGGGGTGGAAGTATACCTCCCCCTCAAAGGGTTGATTGACGTAGAAAAAGAAACAGCCCGGCTGAATAAAGAACTGGCGGGGTTGGAAAAAGAAATCGCCCGCATTGCCGGTAAACTGGCCAATCCCGGCTTTCTGGCCAAAGCTCCCGCCGATGTGGTAGAGAAAGAGCGGGCCCGTGAACGGGAATACCAGGAAAAACGGGCGGCCATCCTTGAGCGGCTCGCCTATCTTGCCAAACTGGCATAAGGAAGGCCGGCCTATGACTTACCAACAAGCCCTGGAATATCTGGCAACGCTGAATAAATTCGGCATTAATCTCGGACTGGCCCGCATCGAACGACTGCTTGACCTGATGGGCCATCCTGAGCGCCGCTACCGTACGGTGCATGTTACCGGCACCAACGGCAAGGGCTCGACTACGGCGATGCTGGCCGCAATCTTGCAGGCGAGCGGGGTGAAAACCGGGATGTATACATCGCCCCATTTAGTAGAGTACACTGAGCGGATGGCGGTGGACGGCCGTCCGGCCGCCCCTGCCGCTTTCGCAGCCGCGATTGAGCATACCCGCCGGTTTGTTGAGCAGATGACGGCAGAGGGGTGGGAGCACCCTACCGAATTTGAAGTCCTGACGGCGGCGGCCTTTCATTATTTTGCCGAGGCGAAAGTGGAGTATGCTGTCATCGAGGTTGGCCTTGGGGGCCTCTTGGACTCGACCAATGTCGTTAGCCCCGAAGTAGCGGTTATTACTAATGTAGCCTTGGAACATACCGACCGCTGCGGCGCCACGGTTAGGGAAATTGCCCGGCACAAGGCCGGCATTATCAAGGCGGGCGTGCCGGTCGTCACTGCTGCCGAAGGGGAAGCCCTTGCCGTAATCCGCCAGACGGCTGCGGCCTGCGGCAGCATGCTGTACGTGCGGGGACAGGACTTTGCCGGCGAGTATCTGGGACAGCACGGCTATTGCCAAAAGGTCGCCGTTCATACCGCACAACATGGTAGGCTCGGGCCTTTTTCCCTTACCTTGCTTGGGCGGCACCAGGTGGAAAATTGTGCTATCGCCGTCATGGCGGCCCTGGTCCTTGCCGGTCGGGGCGCACCAATTACGCCGGCCGCGATCGCGGCCGGACTGGCCGCGGCGCGCTGGCCGGGACGGTTCGAAGTTTTTCCCGGAGAGCCTGTCGTGGTGGTGGACGGTGCTCATAATCCCCACGGCGCGCAGGCGCTGCGGGCTGCGCTTGACGAGGTTTTTGGCGGGCAGCCGGTTACTTTTCTGCTGGGGATACTGCGTGATAAGGACATCGCCGGTATAGTGCGCGCTCTGGTGCGACCATACGACAAGGTAGTCGTCGCGGCGCCGTTGTCCGAACGGGCTGCGGCCCCGGGCGAAATTGCCCGGGAAATAGGCGGCTACGTGGAAGAAGCCCCGAGTATTGCGGCAGGGCTGGCGCGGGCCCGCCGGTTGGGCGGGGCGGATGGCGTGGTTTGTGCGGCCGGCTCGCTGTATCTTATCGGTACGGTACGGCAAATAATTTTGCCATAAACATAGACAAATAAGGCGCGCTTGGATATAATATAGCTGGTGAAAAGTTGTGCACATAACCTACCGGACAACTAAAACTCAGTATATATTGGACTACCTCATCGAGCACTGCATTATTGCGGTGGCCTTTTTTTTGCCGTTGTCCCTGACGGTTTCGACGGTTTTTCTCGGTGGCGGGGCGCTGCTGTGGGCCGGCAAAATGGCTTTGGCACGGCGCCTGGCGCTCAAACCTACCCCTTTGGATGGTCCTATCGCCCTATTAGTGGTATTGTCGGCCGCATCCGTTCTTGTTTCGCCGGACCGCTCGTTTAGTTTTTACAATTATTATCACTTGATGGGGCGGTATATTATCATTTATTATATTATTATCAACAACGTCCACTCTCTGACGCAGCTTAAACGTATTGTATGGGCGGTGCTGGCCTCGGCCGCCGTTGTTACCGCCTATGGCTTTTACCAATATGTATGTGGGATAGATATTTCCGCCTTTGAATGGGTGGACGGTGAGCAGTTTCCCGACTTAAAAGTGCGCGTCTTTTCTACGCTGCAAAATCCTAATCTCCTGGCTGGCTTTCTGGTCATGATCATGGCGCTGGCTGCGGGGCTGGCGCTGCGCGGTGCTCCTTCCTTCCCGCGGCGGCTGGCATTTGCTATCTTTATTGGCCTTCTGGGCGGTTGTTTGGTACTTACGTATTCCCGCGGCGCATGGCTTAGCGTGTTGGCGGTGATTGGCGCCTACGGCGTGCTGCATAACCGGCGCATCTTCTGGTTATTGCTCTTAATTCCGGCGGCCGTGCTGCCGGCGCATGATGCAGTCCTGGAGCGGCTGCTTTCGATCATCAATCCAACCGATACGTCTTCCACCCTGCGCATCGCCCTTTGGGAAAGCACCGTGGCCATGATTATGGACCGGCCGCTCTTAGGAATCGGCTGGGGGGCATATTGGCTGGTATACCCGGAATATGACTTCTTTGTCCAGAATGCCGGCACAAAAATTTTCCACGCCCATAATCTTTATTTGCAGATAGCCGCGGAAATCGGCATTCCCGGTTTTCTTGCCTTTCTTACCGTAATGGCCGGGCACGCGCGGCTGGCCGTCCGGCTGATTGACAATACCGGCGACCGGTGGGCCTCTGCCCTTATGCTGGGAGTGGTGGCCGCGTTAGTGGGTTTGGCTGTCAGCGGCCTGACCGACCACATTTTGTTTAACATCCAGCTGTCAATGCTGTTTTGGTTGCTTAATGCCATGGTGGTAGTGGTGTGGCACAACGCATACCTGCGGGCTTAAGTGCAACTTCGTTCACATTTTGTGTAATTTAGTGCATATTTCCTCTTCAGCCCGGCAGGGATTTTTTATGTCTGTTGCGAATTTTATTATATAAATAATAAAATAATCAAGAGAACCACAGGGCCTAGTGCCCTTAATTTTTTCCGCGCAGTTTTGTGAAATTTCGAACATACATTTATATTCTACCATTTGCAAACGGGTGGCGGGGAGGCGGGAAGATGAAATTGGCCCAAATCCGGGAAATACTGCAGGCCGAGGTGATTTGCGGCGAAAACTTGCTGGAAACGGAAGCGATCTGCGCTTGCGGTGCTGACCTGATGAGCGACGTATTGGCTTTTACCAAAGAAAAAACGTTGCTTTTGACGGGTTTAACCAATATTCAGGTCATCCGGACAGCCGAAGTGAGCGATTTAGTCGGCATCGTGTTTGTTCGCGGCAAACGGCCGGGCGATGACGTGGTCCGGTTAGCCAAGGCCAAAGGTATTCCGTTGTTTGTTTGCAGCCTTCCTTTGTATGAGGCCTGCGGACTATTATATACCAACGGCTTGGTCGGTTGTTCCCAACGGTGATGGACAGTGAATGCCGATGGAGCCATTGTTTTGGAGTTTCCGCTGACCGGGGGAAATTTTGAAGGCGCCGGGGAAGCTTCCAGCAAAGTTAAACGCGTACTTCAGCAGTTGGGCATCCGGCCTGATATTGTGCGGCGGATCGCGATCGGCGCCTATGAAGCGGAAATGAATGTTATTATTCATGCGTGGCGGGGCGTGCTGCGCGCTTGTATCTACGCCGATCATACTGAACTGACCATTGAAGACGAAGGGCCGGGAATTGCCAATATTGAACAGGCGATGCAAGAGGGATTTTCGACCGCGCCGGATCATATCCGCGAGCTAGGGTTTGGCGCTGGCATGGGATTACCCAATATGCACAAATGTTCCGATGAATTTACGATTCAATCAGAAGTTAATGCGGGCACGAAAATCCGAATGGTAATCCGCCATTCATGACTGTGTGGTGGGGAAAATGGCAGAGTATTTTCACTCGGTGCGGCTTATTGCCAGTCGCTGCCAGGGATGTGTCAACTGCATAAAGCGTTGTCCTACGGAAGCCATTCGTATCCGGGGCGGCAAGGCGCAGATTACCGAGGCGCGCTGCATTGACTGCGGCGAGTGCATCCGGCGCTGTCCCAACCATGCCAAAACGGCGGTCACTGATTGTCTCGCCGATCTAAAAAACTACAAATATAATATTGCTTTGCCGGCACCGTCGCTTTATGCCCAGTTCGGCCTGGAAATCCCCATCGAGTCAATTTTGTGCGGTCTGTTGAATATCGGTTTTGACGAGGTCTTTGAGGTCGCGCAAGGTGCGGAAATTGTCGCTTTGGCCGTCCATCGCTATTTGCAGCGCGGTGACATCAAACGCCCGGCGATTTCTTCCGCGTGTCCGGCGGTCGTACGGCTCATTCAGGTGAAATACCCTGAATTAATTGATCACTTGGTTCCTGTTGACGCGCCGGTAGAAGTAGCCGCCCGGGTGGTGCGGACGGAGCGCGGCCCCGAGTTAGGGCTGGCGCCGGAAGAAATCGGAACATGGTTTATTACGCCTTGCCCGGCCAAGATGACGGCCGTCCGGCAGCCGCTGGGAACGGAGAAATCCAATATTAGCGGCGCACTGGCCATTGCGCAGGTTTACAGCTTTCTTCTTAAAACGTTGCCGGTCAATCCTGATGTTGATGCTAATGATAAGTGCGGCCGTCGCGCTTCCTGGCTCGGCATCGGCTGGGCCTGCGCCGGCGGCGAAACGGTGGCGGCTAAAGTGGACAACGCGCTTGTGGTCCACGAAATTCACAACGTCAGCGACGTCCTGGATCAGGTGGCTCTTGGCAAACTTGCCGGGGTGGACTATATTGAAGGGCTGGCCTGCGCCGGCGGCTGCATCGGCGGGCCGCTCACCGTGGAAAACCGCTTTGTGGCCGAACACCGCATGAAACAGCGACTCAAGCTCATGCAGCAAGAGGATGGCAAAAACGGCAAGCAGCCCCGCCAGTCTTTTGACGAAGCCGAACTGGGCGGCGCCGAACGGCGGGCGATTGAGCCCCGGCCCATCCTGCGCCTGGACGAGGATATTTTTAAGGCCATGTACAAAGTGGAAGTCATGGAGACAATGCTGAAAAAGTTGCCCGGCCTGGACTGCGGCTCCTGCGGTTCGCCAAACTGCAAGGCCTTGGCCGAAGACATCGCGCAGGGCACAGCCAGCGAAACGGACTGCGTGTTTAAATTGCGGGAGCGGGTGCGCGATTTGGCGAAGGAAATGGTAGACCTGGCGGAAAAACTGCCGCCATCACTGGATAAAGAAAATGGGGAGTAAGATATGACCGTTAAGGAATTGGCAGACGCTTTGGAAGCGGAGGTATTAGCCGGCGCAGGTCGCCTGGACGGCGCCGTTACCGGCGGTTATGTGTCCGACTTGCTCAGTAATGTCATGGCGCAGGCGCCGGGCGGCGGTGTGTGGGTTACGATGCAGGCCCATCCTAACGTCGTGGCCGTCGCAGCCCTGACCGGCCTGACAGCCGTCGTCATTGCCGGCGGCGTCCGGCCTGAGGACGCTACGGTAAAAAAAGCGGCGGCCGAGGAAGTTGTCCTTCTTGCCACTGCTCTTTCAGCTTTCGAGGCAGTTGGCCGGCTGTACAGCATGGGTGTGCGGGGCTTGTGATGCGCCGGTACGTTGCTGACCTTCATGTTCACACCGTACTGTCACCGTGCGCCGCTGTGGAAATGACGCCGCGCAACATTATCTTGCACGCTGCCGCCGTAGGCATTGATATTGTGGCCATCACCGACCACAATGCCGGCGACAATGTGCCGGCCGCTTTGGCCGCGGCGGCGGGGACAGGGGTGACGGTGCTTCCGGGCATGGAAGTGGAGACGCGGGAAGAAGTTCATCTGATTGTCCTGTTTGATCAGCTAGCCGCTTTGCGGGAATGGCAGCGGCTGGTCGAGGCCAATTCTCCCTATCTTGTCAACGATGCGGCCCGGTTTGGCGCGCAGTTTGTCGTTGACGCCGAAGATAATCTGCTGGAAGAAAAAGAGCGACTGTTATTGACTTCGCTGAAAATAGGAGTGGCCGAAACGGTGACAGCCGTTTCCTCTCTTGGCGGACTGTGTATCGCCGCCCATATTGACCGTCCGTCTTACAGCATCCTGTCCCAGCTTGGGTTTGTGCCGGACGATTTATCGCTCGCGGCCGTGGAGGTATCAGGCCGGGTGAACCTGCGGGAGGCAAGGGGGCGGTTTCCGCAGGCAGGAAAGCTGCCTTTTGTCACTGCTTCCGATGCCCATACTATCGATGATTTCATTCGGGGCCCGAAAACAGTTTTTTTAATAGAGCAACCTACCTTGGCGGAACTCCGGCAGGCTTTATATGGGCAAAACCAGCGAAAGGTGGTGGTGGTCTAGCCGCAATGCTTTTTTTGCCTTGATATGTTAATAAATTCACAAAGGAGGCTTTCGAAACGAATGACTGGTAATAAGGAACACAATTGCTGCTGCTCAGGCGGCCAATCCACGGCGCTGACTCAACTTGATGAAATTCTGGCCAAATACCAGGGAGTTAAAGGCGCCCTTATCCCGGTTTTGCAGGAGGCGCAAAACGCCTATGGTTATCTGTCCAAAGAGGTTATTGAGTATATTTCTAAGAAGTTGGACATTCCTGTGAGCCAAATTTACGGCGTTGTCACTTTTTATGCTCAATTCCATCTTAACCCGCGGGGCCGTAACATTATTCGCGTCTGCCAGGGTACAGCGTGTCATGTGCGCGGCGCCAAAGCCATTCTGAAAGCACTCGAGGAAAACCTCAAGATTACGGCCGGCGGTACGACGGCCGATCTCAAATTTACGCTGGAAACGGTGGCTTGCATTGGCGCCTGCGGTCTTGCTCCGGTCATGATGATCAACGATGATACGCACGGCCGTTTGACGCCGGAAGTTATCCCGGACATCTTGGCTAAATACTCGTAAACATGCGCGACTTGTCCCTGCATATTCTCGATTTGGTACAAAACTCGATTGAGGCGGGGGCCAGCGCTGTAGAAGTATCAATTATCGAAGATGCGGAGCATGACCTCTTGGCGCTGCAGGTAAGCGACAACGGGCGGGGTATGGATGAAACTATGCGCCGACAGGCTACCGACCCGTTTGTAACCAGCAGAACTACCCGCCGAGTCGGCTTGGGGCTGCCGCTGGCAGAAATGACGGCGCGGCGCACGGGCGGTTATTTAACAATTGATTCACAGCCGGGCAGGGGAACAATGATAAAGGCGGTTTATGGTCGCAGTCATTGGGACCGGCCGCCCCTTGGCGATATAGCTGGCACGGTGCTCGCGATTATTGTCGCTAATCCGGATTTGGACTTTTCTTACCGTCATAAAGTGGGTGAACGCGAGTTTACCCTGGTGACACGGGAACTTAAAGCCGTTTTGGACGGGGTGCCGTTCAGCCACCCGGAGGTGCTTGCCTGGCTAAAGGAGTATTTGCGGGAAGGGTTAGCTAATTTATACGGAGGTGTGACAGATGAAAACCATTGAGGATTTAAAACGGTTGCGTGAACAGGTTCAGGCCCAGACCAAACTGAGACACGGAGCCGGTACGCAAATTATTGTCGGTATGGGGACATGCGGTATCGCTGCCGGCGCGCGCGAAGTGATGGCCGCCATTCTCGACGAGGTTGCCAAGCGCAAGCTCCAGGATGTAACCGTCCGGCAGACGGGGTGCATTGGCATGTGCGAAAAGGAAGTGTTGGTCGACGTAATTCGTCCCGGTGAGCCCCGCATCACCTACGGCAAGGTCAAAGTGGCCGACGTACCCAAGATCATTGCCGAGCATGTCGTCAACGGGCGCATCGTGGAAGAACTGGTTGTCGGTAAACTCGACGCTTAATTAGGACCTGCAGTGAATGGGAGGAAAGAAAATGGAACATATTAGAGCGCATGTTCTTATTTGCGCCGGCACGGGCTGCGTTTCTTCCGGATCCAAGAAAGTGGAAGCGGCTTTGCGCGCTGAGCTGGCCAGAACAGGCTTGGACAAAGAAGTCAAAGTTGTCGAAACCGGCTGTCATGGCTTCTGTGAAATGGGGCCGGTTGTCATCGTCTATCCGGAAGGCGTTTTTTACTGCCGTGTGCAGGAAAGCGACGTGCCGGAACTGGTCGAAAGCCACCTGTACAAGGGGCGGATCGTCGAGCGGCTTTTATACCGCGAGCCGGTCTCACACGAGAAAATTCCCCATTACAGTGAAATTGGGTTTTATAAAAAACAAATGCGGTTGGTGCTGGCCAACTGTGGCCATATCAATCCTGAGTCGATCGAAGAATATATCGCGGTCGGCGGTTATGACGCCTTGGCCAAAGCGTTGACGGAAATGACCCCCGAGCAGGTAGTGGCCGAAGTCAAAAAGTCGGGCCTGCGCGGCCGGGGCGGCGGCGGTTTCCCCACTGGATTGAAGTGGGAGTTTACCCGTAATGCCAAAGGTGATAAGAAGTATGTAGTCTGCAACGCCGACGAGGGCGACCCTGGGGCTTTCATGGACCGCAGCGTTCTCGAGGGCGATCCGCATCGCGTCATCGAGGGTATGGCCATTTGCGGCTACGCCATTGGCGCCGATGAAGGCTATGTCTATGTGCGGGCTGAATACCCGCTGGCGATAAAACGTCTCAAGCTGGCCATCAAACAAGCCGAGGACATGGGGCTGTTGGGCGACAACATCTTAGGAACCGGTTTTAATTTCCACCTGAAAATCAAAGAAGGCGCCGGCGCGTTTGTCTGTGGTGAAGAAACGGCGCTGCTGGCCTCGATTGAAGGCAAGCGTGGCATGCCGCGGCCGCGGCCGCCTTTCCCGGCTATTTCCGGTCTGTGGGGCAAGCCCACTAACATTAACAATGTCGAGACTTTTGCCAACGTGCCGCAAATTATTACGCAGGGCGCCGACTGGTATGCCGGCATCGGCACCGAGCGCAGCAAAGGGACCAAAGTCTTTGCGCTTACCGGCCGGATTAACAATACCGGTCTGGCAGAAGTTCCCATGGGTATTACCATGCGGGAAATCATCTATGACATCGGTGGCGGCATCCCCGGTGGCCGCAAGTTTAAGGCCGTCCAAATCGGTGGTCCGTCAGGTGGCTGTCTGCCGGAAGAACTGCTTGATCTGCCCATAGATTATGATTCACTCACCCAGGCAGGCGCGATGATGGGTTCCGGCGGCCTTGTCGTTATGGACGAAACGACGTGCATGGTCGACGTGGCTAAATTTTTCCTCAACTTTACCCAGTCGGAGTCGTGCGGTAAGTGTACACCCTGCCGCGAGGGCACCAAACGCATGCTGGAAATCCTTACCCGCATTACCGAAGGCGAGGGTCGCCCGGATGATATTGCCCTGCTAGAGGAAATGGCGAAAAATATTAAGGCTACGGCGCTGTGCGGACTGGGGCAGACGGCTCCCAATCCGGTGCTCAGCACGCTGCGCTATTTCCGCCATGAATACGAGGCCCATATTAATGACAAGCGCTGTCCGGCCGGAGTCTGCGCCAAACTGTCCGGCTATCAGATCACCGAGCTGTGTAAAGGCTGCGGTCTTTGCAAGAAAGCATGCCCGGTCGAGGCGATCAGCGGCGAAATCAAAGGGCGGCACGGCATCGATCAAGCAAAATGTATCAAGTGCGGCGCCTGTATGGCCAAGTGCCCCTTTAAGGCCATTATCAAGGGCTAAGATAGGAGCGTGAAACAATGGAAATGGTTAATATAACAATCGACGGCCAAAAGATACAAGTACCAAAAACCGCGACAGTTTTGGAAGCGGCCCGGTCCTGCGGCGTTAAAATTCCCAGCCTGTGCTATCATCCTGAACTGAGGCCGGAGGGTGCCTGCCGCGTCTGCATGGTCGAAGTGGAAGGAGCGCGTACGCTGGTCGCATCCTGTGTTTATCCCGTAAGTGAAGGAATGGTGGTGCGGACGAATACCCCAGCTGTGCGGGAAGCGCGCAAGCTGGTCGTGGAGCTGCTCCTGGCGAACCATCCGCAAGACTGCCTTTCCTGCCAGCGGAACTTAAACTGCGAACTGCAGACCATTGCCGCCGACCTCGGTATTCGCAAAGTCCGGTTTGACGGCGAGACAAATTTCTACCCGCTTGATGCCGAGAACCCCTCACTGGTGCGCGATCCTTCCAAGTGTATAAAGTGCGGTCGGTGCATCCGGGCGTGCAGCGAGCGCCAGGGTGTTCATGTGTACAGCTTTGTTAACCGCGGCTTCGATACCATTGTGTCGCCTGCGTTCAAACAAGGGCTTCACGAGGTTGCCTGCACTTATTGCGGGCAATGTGCTACCGTTTGCCCGACTGCCGCCATTGTCGAAAAAGATGACACCGCTGCCGTTTGGCGGGCCCTCAGTGACCCGGCGAAACATGTTGTCGTCCAGACCGCGCCGGCTGTGCGGGTCGCCTTGGGCGAGGCGCTGGGCATGGGCACCGGCAGCATTGTTACCGGCAAAATGGTGGCTGCGCTGCGCCGACTTGGTTTTGACAAAGTTTTTGACACCGACTTCACGGCTGACTTAACCATCATGGAAGAGGGTTCGGAGTTTCTTGACCGGCTGGCCAAGGGCGGTAAACTGCCGATGATTACCTCTTGCAGCCCCGGTTGGGTAAACTTCATTGAACTAATGTACCCTGACCTGCTGGATCACCTTTCCACCGCCAAATCGCCGCAGCAGATGTTTGGCGCGCTTGCCAAAACATACTATGCGGAGAAGATGGGCATTGACCCCAAAGACATCGTATCGGTGTCCATCATGCCCTGCACCGCGAAAAAGGCCGAGGCCGTACGGCCGGAGATGCGCGCCAGCGGGTATCAGGACGTTGACTATGTTCTTACCACCCGGGAACTGGCTCGCATGATCCGCGAAGCAGGCATTGATTTTGCCGGTTTACCGGAAGAAGAATATGATGCGCCCCTAGGTATTTCGACCGGCGCCGGCGTTATCTTCGGCGCAACCGGCGGCGTTATGGAGGCGGCGCTGCGGACGGTGGCCGAACTCGTTACCGGCAAAGAGTTGGCGTGCATTGATTTCCATAACGTCCGCGGCCTTACCGGTATCAAAGAAGCCGAGGTACCGGTCGGCGACCTGACGGTTAAGGTGGCGGTAGCCCATACCCTGGCTAATGCCCGGATGCTGCTTGACCAAATCCGGCGGGGTGAAGCCGACTATCATTTCATTGAAATTATGGCTTGTCCCGGCGGCTGTATCGGTGGCGGCGGCCAGCCCATTCCGGTCTGCGCCGAAGTTCGCCAGCAGCGCATCAAGTCCATTTACGAGTGCGACAGCTGTTCGCAGCTGCGAAAATCCCATGAAAACCCGGCTATTAAAGAACTCTACGAGACATGGCTGGGAAGGCCGCTGGGCGAAAAATCGCATCACCTGCTCCATACCCACTACCATCCGCAAAAGCGCGGCTAAAGGCTGACAAAGAAGGCGACCGGTTGGTCGCCTTCTTTGTCATAACCGTTATTTATTGGAAGGTTAGAAAATACGATAATATATATCTGTGCTTTTTTGAACAAAGTAGCAGGATTTTCTTCGCCTAAATCCGAATATGTAGAAGAACATTATCGGGGGGAGGACCGCTTTTTGAAAGGGCATATCGTCATCTCCAAAGCCACAATTGATCGCTTGCCGCTTTATTTTCGCACGCTCCGCCAAGCGCAGGAGGAAGGGGTGGAAATCATCTCCTCGGAAGAACTTGGCCGGCGAATTGGTGTAACACCCGAACAAATCCGCAAGGATCTGGCTTCGTTCGGCGAGTTTGGCAAAAAAGGCGTGGGCTATTATGTGCGCGAGCTTATCCGTCACATCGGTGAAATCTTGGGACTCCACCGCAACTGGAACATTGCTATCGTCGGGATTGGTCACCTCGGCTGGGCCCTGGCCAATTACCGCAACTTTGCTTCCCTCGGCTTTAATCTGGTCGCCATTTTTGACGTAGACCCGGCGAAGGTCGGACAGAAAGTTAATGGCGTTCAGGTGCACCATCTGCAAGATTTGGAGATGGTGGTTAAAGAAATAGGCGTTCAAATCGGCGTTATTACCGTTCCTGCCGAACAGGCCCAAGACGTGGCCAACCGGCTTGTTGCCGCCGGGGTACGGGGGATTTGGAATTTTGCGCCCATCAAAGTGAACGTGCCCCCATCGGTCCGCATTGTCAGCGAGGACTTGTCGGTGGGACTGAGCAGTTTGTCCTACTATTTGTCCCGGCAACTTTGCGATAAGTAAAAAATAAGTAAAAAAACGTTAATTTTTCTGCAAACGTAGCAGGAATTTATCGCGTTATTATGGAATATTATAGCGTGGTAAAGAAACCGAAGCTTTGCGGCTGCGGTACGCGCCTTTACCATTAGTTTAACGATGATTAATGCACGGACAGGATGGTCAGGTTGCCAGACTGAAAGTGCGCAGAAAACCAGGTTCGTACAGACCTTTGGCTGAGGGTTAGGAGGCCATAGGCAAGTATGAACACCAAGGTTTATTTTGCATTTGTCCAACATTTATGCAAAATAAACATTGGTGTTTTTTTGTGTCAAAACGCCGGCGTATATATTTTCTGCCTTTTCGCTGATAATAAATGTAACATTGCGAAATAGACAGTATGTAAAAACGTAAGGGGAAAGAGGCGCCGCGTAGCTTGGCGATGCTGCTAAAGGGTTTTCCCAGTAGCATGGACTTATATATTTTTTATTGAGGAGGAGAGTGCCATGATTGACATTCGTGACCGCGTCCGCAACAGTGCGCTGCATGCCAAGATTGTCAGCGCCGAGGAAGCGGCCGCCATCATCAAGCCGGGCATGAATATCGGTACCAGCGGCTTTACTCCCGCCGGTTATCCGAAAGCTGTGCCCCTGGCGTTGGCGGAAAGAATGAAAAAGGAGAAATTCCAGGTTAACCTGTGGACCGGCGCTTCGGTCGGCAAGGAGTTGGATGGCGCCCTGGCCGAGGCCAATGGCATTGCCAAACGACTGCCTTATCAGACCAATGAAGCTATCCGCAAAATGATTAATAACGGCTCCATCCAGTACACCGACCTGCATCTCAGCCACGTAGCCCAAATGGCGCGCTACGGCTTTTTGGGCGGCAAGGTTGATGTAGCCATTGTCGAGGCTTGCGCCATCACCGAAGAAGGTCACATTATTCCTACTACATCACTGGGCAACTCGGCATCTTTCGTGCAGGACGCCGACATTGTCATTGTGGAAGTTAACGTTACGCAGCCCCTTGAATTGGAAGGCATGCATGACGTATATATTCCGAAAGATCCACCTAACCGCGAACCGATTCCGATCGTGAAGGCGGATGACCGGATTGGCACTCCCTACATTCCCTGCGGCGTCGATAAAATAACCTACATAGTTCCCTGCGACCTGCCGGATGCCGTTCGTCCGCTGGCGGCTATCGACGATGACGCCCGGGCCATGAGTGGTCATCTTATTGAGTTTTTGAATAATGAGATTAAGCACGGGCGGCTGCCGAAAAATCTGCTGCCGCTGCAGTCGGGCGTAGGTTCGGTTGCCAATGCCGTAATCTCCGGTCTTGTCGATTCGCCGTTTGAAAACCTTTCCGTGTATACTGAGGTCATTCAGGACGGCATGTTGGACCTTATTGACGCCGGCAAGCTTACTTTTGCTTCCGGTACATCGCTTACGCCTTCACCGGAAGGTCTCAAGCGTTTCTACACCAACATTGCCGAATACCGCAAAAAGATCCTGCTCCGTCCGCAGGAAATTTCCAATAACCCGGAAGTTGCCCGCCGGATAGGCGTCATTGCCATGAACACCGCTATCGAGTTCGACATTTTTGGTCATGTCAACTCCACCCATATCATGGGAACCAAGATGATGAACGGGATTGGCGGTTCCGGCGATTACGCCCGCAACGGCTATCTGACCTTCTTCTTCACCAGTTCGGTGGCCAAAGGCGGCGCAATCTCCTCCATCGTGCCGATGTGCTCCCATATCGACCACACCGAACACGATGTTGACGTCTTCATTACCGAACGCGGTGTTGCCGATGTGCGGGGCTTAAGCCCGAAAGAACGGGCCCGGGTCATCATCAATAACTGCGCTCACCCCGATTATCAACCCATGCTGCTTGATTACCTCGAAAGAGCGGAAAAAGCCACCGGCTTTGCCCATACTCCGCATTTGCTGGAGGAAGCTCTTTCTTGGCATATCCGGTTCATGCAAACCGGTACAATGAAAAAGTAACTGCAAAGGAGGACTTGTGAATGGCTAACGAATCTTTGAAGGCCAAACTGGAAGCGTATAATGCCAAAGTGCAAAAAGCGCTTGCCAAATTCCCAGAGCGTAAAAATCTGCCGGAACAACGCATCTATACTCCGGTCGACCTTGAGGGCTTCGATTATGAAAGAGACCTCGGGTTCCCGGGCGAGTACCCCTTCACCCGCGGCGTCCAACCCACCATGTACCGTGGCCGTTTCTGGACCATGCGCCAGTATGCCGGCTTTGCTACTGCCGAAGAGTCCAACAAACGGTACAAATTCCTTCTCGAGAATGGTCAAACCGGTTTGTCGGTAGCTTTCGACCTGCCGACCCAGATCGGTTATGACTCCGACCATCCGATGTCGGAAGGTGAAGTCGGCAAAGTAGGCGTGGCCATCGACTCGCTTGCTGACATGGAAATCCTCTTCGACGGCATTCCGCTCGACAAAGTTTCCACTTCTATGACTATCAACGCCCCGGCTTCCGTATTGCTGGCCATGTATATCGCGGTTGCGGAAAAGCAGGGTGTAACGCCGGATAAACTCAACGGCACCATCCAAAACGACATTCTGAAAGAATACGCCGCTCGCGGCACCTATATCTTCCCGCCCAAGCCCTCGATGCGGCTTATCACCAATATCTTTGAATACTGCTCCAAGCATGTGCCCAACTGGAACACCATCTCCATTTCCGGTTACCATATCCGCGAAGCCGGTTCGACTGCCGCGCAGGAAATCGCCTTCACGCTGGCCGACGGCATTGCCTACGTGGATACTGCGGTTAAAGCCGGCCTGAATGTCGACGACTTTGCCGGCCGTCTGTCCTTCTTCTTCAACGCTCACAACAACGTGCTGGAAGAAGTGGCCAAGTTCCGCGCCGCTCGCCGCATGTGGGCCAAAATCATGCGCGAGCGTTTCAAGGCGCAAAATCCGAAATCCTGGATGCTCCGCTTCCATACCCAAACTGCCGGCTCCATGCTCACCGCCCAGCAGCCTGACAACAACATCGTCCGCGTTGCCCTGCAAACGGTGGCGGCGGTACTCGGCGGCACCCAGTCGCTCCATACCAACTCCAAAGACGAAGCACTCGCTCTGCCTACCGAAGACTCGGTACGCATCGCCCTGCGCACCCAGCAGATCGTTGCTTACGAAAGCGGCTTAGCTGACGTAATCGATCCGCTGGCCGGTTCGTACTATATCGAAGCGATGACCAACAAGCTTGAAAACGAGGCTTGGGAATACATTAAGAAGATCGACGAACTGGGCGGCGCCGTGGTTGCCATCGAAAAAGGCTACATTCAGAAAGAAATTCAGGACAGCGCCTACAAATGGCAAATGGAAGTTGAAACCAAGCAACGCATTATCGTCGGTGTCAACCAGTTCCAGATTGAAGAAAAGCCGGTCGAAGGCCTGCTGCGCGTCGATGCATCCGTCGGCGAACTGCAGAAGAAGAAGCTGGCTGACCTGCGGGCCAAACGCGACAACGCCGCCGTACAAGAAAAACTGGCTGCCCTGGAAAAAGCCTGCCAGGACGAAAATGTTAACCTTATGCCTTACATTCTCGATGCCGTCAAAGTTTACGCTACTCTCGGCGAAATCTGCGGCGTAATGCGCAAAGTATTCGGTGAATACGAAGCGCATACCAACCTGTAAGCGAAGAGTTAGGAGGGACAACGATGGAAAAACGGATTAGAGTATTAGTAGCTAAGCCGGGTCTGGACGGTCATGACCGCGGCGCCAAAGTCGTAGCCCGCGCTCTCCGCGACGCCGGCTTTGAGGTAATCTATACAGGACTGCGGCAAACGCCTGAACAAATTGCCGAAGCAGCTCTGCAGGAAGACGTAAATGTCGTGGCAATGAGCCTGTTATCCGGCGCGCATAACACGCTGTTCCCGAAAGTTGTAAACCTGCTGAAAGAAAAGGGAATGAACGACGTTTTGGTAATTGGCGGCGGCGTTATTCCCGACGCCGACATTCCCGGCCTGAAAGCCGCCGGCGTTAAAGAAGTATTTACGCCTGGCACGCCCACGTCGGCCATTATCGACTTCATTAAAGCAAACGTTAAGTAACCATTGACAAATATGGTGCCAGTGCTGCTCTCCTGTGGGGGGGCAGCACTGAACCATAGGGTGGTGCATGTTATTGAAAATCGCAGAAGAAGTGCTTGCCGGCTCGCGACTCGCGCTCGCCCGGGCAATTACTGCCGTGGAGAATGAATATGACGACGCTGTTAAAATTATGCAGGAATTATACCCTCATACCGGCAAGGCTTATGTTATTGGTATCACCGGTCCTCCCGGCGCCGGCAAAAGCACGCTGACCGACAAGCTGGTCAAAGAATACCGTCGCCAGGGGAAAACAGTCGGCATTGTCGCGGTAGATCCTACCAGTCCCTTTTCCGGCGGCGCCATCCTGGGCGACCGTATCCGGATGAATGAACTGACGCTGGACGAAGGCGTCTTTATCCGCAGTATGGGTACCCGGGGCAGCTTGGGCGGCTTATCGCGCAAGACGGCCGAGGTAGTAAAAATTCTGGATGCTTCCGGTAAGGACATTATCTTTATTGAAACGGTCGGCGTCGGCCAGTCGGAAGTGGACATCGTCAAAGCGGCTGATACGACGCTGGTGGTACTAGTTCCCGGCCTCGGTGATGACATTCAGGCTATTAAAGCCGGCATCTTGGAGATTGGCGATATTTTTGCCATCAACAAGGCTGACCGCGAGGGCGTGGACCGACTGAACATTGAACTGGAAATGATGCTTGATCTTAATGCCGAAGCCGTTGATTGGCGGCCGCCTATTAAGCGCACTATCGCCAGCCAAAACAGCGGCATCAGCGAGCTGGTAGCGGCCATTGAAGAACACCGGCGCTACTTAGAGCAATCGGGCCAGCTGGTAAAACGCCGAACCGAACGGACGAAAAATGAAATTGTCGCCATGCTTGACGAACAAATCGGGCGTTATATTATGAATAAAGTTCTTACCGGCGACGAATTTGCCCGCTTGGTGGCCAGCGTACAAAGCCGCGAGCGGGATCCGTACAGTGTGGTAAGCGGCATTCTCAGCGCCGTTTTGCGCTAGGGGTAATTGGCCGCGTAAATAAAAAAGAATATTAAAACAAAAGGATTTTTTGCAAATTAGTATAATTATCCAATGTTCCCATATGTCGAATTCTGTTAAGCGAAGGAGGTTTACCCATGTTTAAAGTTCTGAAGGTTGACCACATCGGTATTGCCGTGAAAGACCTTGAGCAAGCCAAGAAGTTTTACACGGAAGTACTTGGCATGGAAGCAATGGGCGAGGAAGTAGTGGCCGAGCAAAAAGTGAAGGTCTGCTTCATTCCCTGCGGCGACAGCGAGGTCGAACTCTTAGAGTCCACTTCGCCGGACGGCCCGATTGCCAAGTTTATTGAAAAGAACGGCGAAGGCATCCAGCATATTGCGTTGCGCGTCGATAACATTGAAAACGCCTTGGCTGACCTCAAAGCCAAGGGTGTTCGCCTGATTGACGAGAAACCTCGTTATGGTGCGGGTGGCGCCAGCATCGCCTTCTTGCATCCAAAAGCCACCGGTGGTGTTTTGCTCGAATTGTCCGAGCGCAAGTAATGTGCCTGGCCGGCGCATCTAGGAGGTGTGATATGGCTACTGTTCAAGAAAAAATTCAAGACCTGAAAAAACGTCAAGAAAAGGTTAAATTAGGTGGCGGTCAAAAGAGAATAGAAAAACAGCATGCCTCCGGCAAACTGACGGCGCGGGAACGGATTGAAAAGCTACTTGATCCCGGCAGTTTTGTCGAGCTTGACCAATTTGTCCGTCATCGCTGCACCAATTTCGGCATGGAGAAAGAAGAAGCGCCCGGTGAAGGCGTCGTTACCGGCTACGGCACAATCGATGGCCGCCTTGTCTATGTATTTGCTCAGGATTTCACCGTTGTCGGCGGGTCGCTGGGCGAAATGCATGCCGCCAAGATCGTCAAGGTACAAGAACTGGCCATGAAAATGGGCGCACCGCTCATCGGTCTAAATGATTCCGGCGGCGCTCGCATCCAGGAAGCCGTTGATGCCTTGTCAGGTTACGGTAAGATCTTTTTCCGTAATACACTGGCATCAGGCGTTATTCCGCAGATTTCGGTCATCATGGGCCCGTGCGCAGGCGGTGCCGTGTATTCGCCCGCTCTTACCGACTTTATCTTTATGGTGAAAAACACCAGCCAGATGTTTATTACCGGTCCGCAGGTTATCAAGTCGGTTACGGCCGAAGAAGTTACCGCCGAAGAGTTGGGCGGCGCCATGACGCATAACAGCGTATCCGGTGTGGCGCATTTCGCGGCGGAAAACGACGAGGACTGCTTGCGGCAGATCCGCTATTTGCTGAGCTTCCTGCCCAGCAACAATTTAGAGGAACCGCCGGTTGTCGATACCGGCGACGACCCCAACCGCATGGACGAAAGCCTGAATTCGCTGCTGCCTGATAACCCGAACCAGCCTTATAACATGAAAGACGTCATTAGCCGTATTGTCGACAACGGCGAGTTCTACGAAGTTCATGCCCATTACGCACAAAATATTATTACCTGTTTTGCCCGCTTTGACGGACAAACGGTAGGCATTATTGCCAACCAGCCTTCCGTTATGGCCGGTTGCCTTGATATTAACGCCTCCGATAAGGCAGCCCGCTTCATTCGCTTCTGCGACGCCTTCAATATTCCGCTGGTCAACCTTGTCGACGTTCCCGGTTTCTTGCCCGGAACAGGCCAAGAATATGGCGGTATTATCCGTCACGGGGCGAAAATGCTCTATGCTTACTCCGAAGCTACCGTGCCGAAGGTCACCGTTATTACGCGGAAAGCCTATGGCGGCTCGTACCTGGCCATGTGTTCGCAAGACCTCGGCGCCGACCAGGTGTTGGCTTGGCCGACCGCTGAAATCGCCGTTATGGGTCCTGCCGGCGCTGCCAACATTATTTTCCGCGGTGACCCTGACGCTAAAGCCAAGACCGAAAAATATGTGGAAGAATTTGCTACCCCGTATAAAGCGGCGGAACGCGGCTTTGTCGACATGGTCATTGAACCGATGGAGACCAGACCGCGCATCATTACGGCTCTTAATATGCTAGCTACCAAGCGTGAAGCGCGCCCGGCCAAGAAACACGGCAACATTCCGCTGTAGCCGTCAAGAAGGGGGATTGCAACATGGGGTTCTTTGATTCCTTGTTCGGCGGCAAAAAGGCCGAGGCTCCGAAAAAAGAAAAGAAAAAGAAGGCTGCGCCTGCTCCCGCCGACGAGACGGCTGAACCGGCGCAGGCTTCCGGTCTGACGCCGGAAATTATTGCCGCCATCAGTGCAAGCGTGAACATGGTTCTCGCCGATGAGTCCGACCCGGCCGTAGTGGCAGCAGTAGTGGCTGCCATTGCCCACGCCCAGGGCGGCGCCAGGGCTGTTCGCTTTAAGCGCACCAGCAACATTTGGGCTGTTACCGGTCGCCAAAAAATTATGGATAGCCGGCAGTTTGTTTAAAAAACATAAGGATGGAGGAATAAGAGCATGAGAAAGTTTAAAGTAACTGTCAATGGTGTCACTTACAACGTTGAAGTACAAGAAGAAGGCGTAGCCGTTGTGGCTGCTCCCGCTGCCGCCCCCGCTCCGGCTGCTGCTCCCGCGCCCACACCCGCTCCGGCCGCTGCCCCCGCGCCGGCAGCTGCTCCTGCGCCCGCACCCGCTCCGAAAGCCGCTCCGGCTGAAGTGGCTGCCGGCGATACGCCGGTTACCGCGCCGATGCCTGGCAAAGTGACCAAGATTGTTGCCAAAGTTGGCCAGCAAGTCAAGAAGGGCGACACCATCATGATTCTCGAAGCCATGAAGATGCAGAACGAAATCGGCGCTCCTGCCGCCGGCACCGTTAAGTCCATCAACGTTACCGCCGGTCAAAGCGTGAAGCCTGGCGAAGTTATGGCGGTTATTAGCTAATTGGCGAAGTGCTTTACTGGTTTTGCGCGGCAATTGCCGCGCAAAACCAGTATAAATAGTATAAATCCAGAAATATCCGGTTGTTAGTTTCCATTACAATCTGTATTATGTATATTGCATCCATATATTTTATTTACCGTGGGAGGGTAAAACAACAATGGAAGCTCTGATTCAACAGTATCCCTGGCTGGACGAGCTGCTCATGGGTTTCCTGGGGCTTTCCTGGAAACACGCGGTCATGTGGCTCATCGGCGCGATTCTTATCTATTTGGCCGTGAAGCATGACTACGAGCCGGCGCTACTCCTGCCCATTGGTTTCGGTGCCATTCTCGCTAACATTCCCCATTCATCGGCCGTTTCGCAGATCCCTGGGGAAGAAGGTTTCCTGTATGTTCTGTATAAAGGCGGTATTGCCAACGAACTGTTCCCTGTACTTATCTTTATTGCTATCGGCGCGATGTGCGATTTTACCCCGCTGATTCGCCGTCCGTCGGTCATGTTCTTCGCCGCCGCCGCCCAGTTCGGCATTTTTGCCACCGCTGTCGGCGCCACGCTGGTCGGCTTCAAGTTTGAACATGCCGCATCTATCGGCATTATCGGCGCCGCCGACGGCCCGACCACGATTTATGTCGCCAGCCGTTTCGCCCAAGATTTGCTTGGACCCCTTTCGGTCGCCGCGTACTCCTACATGTCGCTCGTACCGGTTATTCAGCCGCCGATCGTGAAGCTTCTTACGACCGAAAACGAGCGCAAAATAAAAATGGGTTTTGTTGGGGAAGAACCTGTTTCCCAAACTGCCAAATTCCTGTTCCCCATTATGATTGTCCTTATTGCCGGCATCGTTGCACCGATTTCCGTAGCCCTTATCGGCAGCCTGATGTTTGGTAACCTCCTCAAAGAGTCCGGCGTAGTCGAAAACTTGGCCAATGCCGCGCAAAACGAGCTGGCCAATCTGGTAACCTTGCTGCTCGGTATTGTTATCGGTGGCACGATGGATGCTGACCGGTTCCTGACGATTGACGTCGCTCTGATTATGGGTCTGGGTGCTATCGCCTTCGTCTTTGATACTGCCGGCGGCGTCCTGTTTGCCAAACTGCTAAATATGTTCAGCCCGACCAAAATTAATCCGATGATTGGTGCCTGTGGAATTTCGGCCTTCCCGATGTCTGGCCGTGTTATTGCCAAAATGGCGTTGAAAGAAGATCCCACCAACTTCATTATTCAACACGCTATCGGGGTTAACGTTGCCGGACAGGTTGCGTCCGTGGTGGCCGGCGGTCTGGTATTGGCACTGATTCCCGCTTTGGCGAAGTAAGGGAGGAGAGAAGCAATGGGTGCTACCGCGAAAGCTCTTACCATGATGGCAGTTGCCCTGCCGACCATGTTTGCCGTAATTGGCGTGTTCTATCTTGCCACGAAAGCTCTCCATGCCGCATTCCCGGCGGTTGAAGACGAAGAAGAGGGCGACGAAGACGAAGAATAAGTGTAAGAATAAGAATAAGGAATAAGAAGTTGGTATAATCTGTCTAGCGATACATTAGGTGTTGCTAGACAGATTGCATAAAAACCATCTAAATTAATATGTAAACGCCAGCATCCCTGCTTTTTTGCACCAGGCAAATGTCCTGATATCGCAGTGGAAAGGCCTCTTGCTACCCAGGCAAAGCAGTCTAGTGGGAATAATAAACAGCGAGGAGGAAAAATCATGGCAATCAGCACAGCAGCCCTGGCGTCAATCATTGCGCTAGGCATCATTGTCCTCATTTCCTGTTTCAAGGAAATGAACGTCGGTATCCTCGGCATTGCCGCCGCCCTGTTGGTCGGCATTCTCTTTTCCGGCATGAAGATTGCCGCAATTTTTAAGGGTTGGCCGGTCGGCCTGTTCATGATCCTCATTGGCGTTACCTTCATGTTTGCCTGCGCCCAGGTCAACGGCACCATGGAAAAATTCAGCGCTTACGCCGTTCGTCTGGCCAAAGGCAATACCGCTTTGATCCCCATTATTCTTTTCATTCTCATTACGCTGATCACTACGATTGGTCCTGGCAATATTGCCACTACGGCACTGATGGCGCCCATGGCCATGGCCATCGCCGGCCGGATTGGCCTGTCGGCGTTTGCCATGACCCTGTTGGTTGTTGGTGCGGCTAACGGTGCTGCTTTTTCGCCGTTTGCACCGACCGGCATTATCTCCAACGGCATTATTGCCAAAATGGCGCCCCAGCTCGGTATAACCGACCTACAGGGCTTGGCCTGGAAGGTTCACTGGAATTCGGAAATTGTCCAAGGCATTGTTAACTTCGGCGGTTTCTTCCTGTTTGGCGGCTTAGCCTGGATGCGCAGACAGCGTGGCGGGGCAGCGCTGAACATTGACGAAATTGCCCCGAAACCCGAACCGTTTACCGCGAAACAATGGGCTACTTTGGCCGGTATTGCTGCCCTTATTTTCTCCGTTATCGTTCTTAAATGGGACGTTGGCGCTGTAGCCTTTGGCATTGGCGCAATCTTCATGCTCTTCGGCATTGCCGATGATGCCAAAGCCGTCAAAGCCATGCCCTGGGGCGTTATCCTCATGGTTTGCGGTATGTCGGTGCTGATCGACATCATGGATCAATCCGGTGGTCTGAAGGCGTTGGTCAGCATGATCGCTACTGTGTCCAACCCGACTACTGTTAACGGCGTTCTTGGCTTTATCACTGGTATCATTTCCGCTTACTCCAGTTCTTCCGGGGTGGTAATGCCGATGTTCCTGCCGATGGTACCTGGTCTTATTCAGCAAATCGGCGGTGGCAACCCGGTTGCAATGATTTCGTCCATCAACATCGGCTCCCATCTTGTTGATACTTCGCCGCTGTCCACGCTCGGCGCTCTCTGCATTGCCTGTGCGGCCGAACATGAAGACAAGGCCAAACTTTTCCGCAACCTCATGTTGTGGGGACTATCCATGTCGGTCGTCGGCGCGGTCGTCTGCTACATTGCGTTCGGTATTCTCGGTCTATAGTTACCTATGAGCGGGGAGAGGAAACTTCCTCCCCCGCTGCGGGTTTGGCCCACGCAAGAGGACTAGACTGGCAATTTCATTGTCCTGCAGGCATTAGCGTGTCATATATAGAGTATTATTAAATACCAAAATGATGCTCTATATTTTTTTTCGCAATAGTTGTCAGACTAGTCCCTATTTACATAATTGTGGGTATCGTGATAATATTATAAAAGGAAGGGGGGATGTGCGCGGTGACAGCCGAGTGGCGGCAGTTTTTGAGATGGTAATGCAGCCTGGTCAAACCTGTAATGGACAAAACGGCAAGTCCTCCTGTCCCGGACAAAAATTGTAAAACCGCTCTCATGTATTTTATTCTATGATGTGGAGGAGGAGAAAAAAGATATGGATATCTCGTTGGCAGCGATTATGTCAATTGTTGCGCTTGCAATTGTCGTTATTATAAGCTGTGTTAACGAAGACCTCAACGTCGGTTTCCTTGGCATCGGTTTTGCTATCCTTGTCGGCGGTCTCTGGGGCGGGACCGCGGCCGCCAAAGTTATGAGCTATTTCCCGACCAGCCTGTTTATGATCTTGGTCGGCGTTACCTTCCTCTTCGGGATGGCGCAGACCAACGGCACCATGGAAAAGCTGACCGCTTACTCGGTCCGCCTCTGTAAAGGCAACACTGCGTTAATGCCGCTGATTATTTTCATTCTTACCACTTTTGTTACCACCATTGGACCGGGCAATATCGCCGGTACCGCCCTCATGGCGCCGGTTGCCATGGCGATTGCCACCCGGATTGGCATGCCGGCTTTCCTCATGACGCTACTGGTTGTCGGCGCCGCTAACGGGGCTGCTTTCTCGCCCTTTGCGCCGACCGGCATTATTTCCAATGGCATAATTGCGAAGATGGCCCCTCAGCTGGGCCTCACCGACCTGAGCGGCCTGGCCTGGAAAATCCATTTCAACTCCGAAATCGCCCAAGGCTTTGTCAACATCGGCGGCTTTTTCCTCCTCGGCGGTTGGGCCTGGATCCGCAAACAGCGCGGTGAAAAGCTTAATATTGATGAGCTCGCACCCAAGCCTGAACCCTTCAATAAGCATCAGTGGCTTACCCTGGCCGCGGTCGGCGTGCTTATCGTCCTTGTTGTTCTGCCCGGTCTGCCGGCCTTCAAAGGCGTCTTCCCCAAAACCGTTATGAACCTCTTGTCCAACGTCGGTTCCATCGCTTTCATACTGGCCGGCATTCTCATGCTGACCGGCTCGGGTGACAGCAAGGCGGCGATTAAGGTAATGCCCTGGGGCGTTATCATGATGGTGTGCGGTGTTACCGTCCTCATCGAGGTAATGGATAAAGCCGGCGGCCTCAATGCCATGGTCAAGATGATTGGCGCTATTTCCAACCCCGTTACCGTAAATGCCTGGCTGGGTCTCATCACCGGCGTCATCTCCGCCTACTCCAGCTCGTCCGGGGTGGTAATGCCCATGTTCCTGCCGATGGTGCCCGGTCTGATCAAGGAAATCGGCGGCGGCAACCCGGTGGCGATGATTTCCTCGATCAACATCGGCGCCCACCTCGTCGATACCTCGCCACTATCCACGCTCGGCGCGCTCTGCATCGCTTGCGCCGGCGAACACGAAGACAAAGCCAAACTGTTCCGCAACCTGCTCATCTGGGGTCTGTCCATGTCGGTTGTCGGCGCCATAGTTTGCTGGGTCTTCTTCGGCATCCTCAACCTTTAATTGGTCTTGCGGCCGGAGCGGGTTTTCGCTCCGGTCTTTAAATTTTAAAATTTCCGCTAGCAGGGTTTTTTCGTTGTTTTTTCAAAATACTATATTTATCCTGGAATATCAAATGAGGAGGTAGTAGTTTTAGCGATGAAACCGTTGCAAGGAGTTGTCGTTTTAGACCTGACCCGGGTGTTGGCCGGCCCTTATGCGGCCATGATGATGGCCGATTTCGGCGCCAATGTGATTAAAATTGAGCCGCCGGGGGTTGGTGATGATTCCCGTGCGTTCGGCCCGTTTGTCGGTAAAGAGAGCGCTTATTTCATGAGCCTTAACCGCAACAAACGGTCGATGACGCTTAATTTAAAGCATTCTGAAGCCCGGGAACTTTTTAAAGAGATGGTGAAAAAGGCTGACGTTGTCTTGGAAAATTACCGGCCGGGTACTATGGAAAAGTTTGGGCTGGGATATGATGATCTTAAGAAAATCAATCCGCGCATTATTTATGCCGCCTGCTCAGGCTTTGGCCATTCCGGTCCTTACATGGATAAGCCGGCCTATGACGTCATCGTCCAGGCCATGGGCGGCATTATGAGCATTACCGGCCAAGAAAACGGCGAACCGACGCGGGTGGGAGCTTCGATTGGCGACATTACGGCCGGCCTGTTTACCATGATTGGGGTTATGATGGCCCTCTATCATCGCAGCATCACCGGTGAGGGGCAAAAAGTGGATGTCGGTATGCTGGACTGCCAGGTAGCCATCCTGGAAAACGCCATTGCCCGGTACCTTACTTCCGGCATTGTGCCTAAACCCCTTGGCAACCGTCATCCGTCGATTACGCCGTTTGAAGCCTTTACGGCGAAAGACGGGTATGTCATCGTCGGCGCCGGCAATGACCGGCTGTGGGAGAAACTGTGCAACCTCATCGGCCGTCCCGATTTGGTAGCCGACGAGCGGTTTGTTACCAATGCCAAACGGACGCAGAATGTGAAGGAGCTTAAAGTAATTCTCGATGATGTCTTCTCTGCCAAAACGGTGGACGAGTGGCTTAAAGAACTGGAAGAAGCGGGTATTCCCTGCGGGCCGATTAATACCATCGACCGGGTGATTAACGACCCACAAGTCCAGGCCCGGGAGATGATTGTCGAAACCGACCATCCCGTTGCCGGTAAAATCAAGATGGCGGGCGTACCCATCAAGATGTCCGCTACCCCTGGCGCGGTAGAGCGGCCGGCGCCGCTGTTAGGCCAGCATACCGAGGAAATATTGGCGGAAGTGCTGGGGCTGTCAGCCGAAGAAGTGGCCGCCTTGCGGGCCAAGGACGTGCTGTAACCGGCTTGTTGCACCGCTGTCCGTTATGCTGTATACTGTGATTGCAGCATAATCCAAGCAGGGGAGGCAGCAGCTATGGGCACAAATGACAGTATTATCGAGCATTCGATTATTTCCCGGAAAAACGTTATAGTGATGGGCATTGCCGCCCTGCTTTTTCTAGCCTGGGCGGCATTTACCGCTTACCGGTGGTTCTATTTGAATATTAAACAACCGTCGGAAGCCTTTTTCCTGGCGATGCTGGCATTTGCACTGTTTGAGCGGTCCAAACCGACTTATGTGTATGAGGCCGGCAAAAAGACGCTACGGATTACCAAACATGGCTTATTTGGCACCGATGTTTATGAAATTCCGTACAAGGATATCTTCGGCATCTACCAGTATAAAGCGCAGCTCATCCGGCCGGTTAAGTTCCGGCGCACATACCGACTCCACTCGGCCCTTGACAACCGGCGGGTTTGGACGGTCGCTTATACCGCGCCGGGCAAAAAAGGCAAACCGGAAAACCGGCGGGTATACTTTAAGCCAAGTGAGGCCATGCTCCGCTTTTTGCAGGAAAAGATGCCGAACAAGGTTATGGTGCCGGAAGAACAGGTCGTTGTCGATATTATTAAGAACACCGACTAGGCGTAAAGCTCCAAAGAAGATTCTTTGGGGCTTTTTTCTTTACTTTTACCAGGAATTTTCCTTTTAACAGCGAATACTTCGATGTTTGATATTTAATGAAAATTTTCTCATATTTACGGAGGTGACCCTGTGCGCGTTGTCATTGTCGGCGCAGGCAAGGTGGGCTATAGTCTCGCCCAACGCCTGTCCGAAGAAAACCACGAGGTGGTGGTAATAGAGAAAGATGAAGAACGCCGCAGTATTGTCCAAAATAACCTGGATGTAATGACAATGCTTGTATTTTTACGGCCGGAATTTTGGCGGGCCCATCGTAACTGGTAATAAACAACAAACGCAAGGTCAATTTTTTGATTGACTGAGGAGGTAATTTACATGAATGGGCAAATGGCCCTCATGGCCGTGATTGTCTTTGTTGCAACCTACGGCATTATCGTTTCGGAAAAAATTCACCGGACCAAGATTGCCCTCGTTGGCGCCCTTGTCCTGCTGCTGATTAAAATCATGCCGCAGGAAGAAGCGATCGCCAAGGTCGATTTTAATACCTTAGGCCTGCTTATCGGCATGATGATTATTGTGGCCATAGCCATGCGCACCGGCATGTTCCAGTATATGGCCGTCAAGCTCGCCAAGCGGGTGCGGGGTAATCCGGTCAGGATTATGAGCGTCTTTTTTGCCTTTACTGCCGTTACCTCGGCTTTTTTGGACAACGTGACGACCGTTTTGCTGGTAACGCCGATTATTTTCTCCATTACCGGGATTTTGAAAATCAATCCGGTGCCATTTCTCATTTCCGAGATCATGGCTTCCAATATCGGCGGCACGGCGACGCTTATCGGCGATCCTCCCAACATTATGATTGGCGGCGCCACCGGTTTGACTTTCAACGATTTTGTCATCAACCTGACGCCGGTCATTATTATCATTGGCTTTGTTACCAATTGGCTGTTCCTCTGGCTGTACCGCAAGGAGCTTGTCGTCGATCCGGCGGCCCAACAAGGAATTATGCAGCTTGATGAGGAGTCGTATCTCACGGATAAAGCGCTGCTGCGCAAAGTGCTCATCGTCCTCGCCCTGACGATCGGCGGCTTTGTTGCCCACGGGCCGCTTGGCTTTGAATCGGCTACCATTGCCATGGGGGGCGCGGCCATCCTGCTCTTAATCAGCGGGATTGAGCCGGAAGAAATCTTCCGGGACGTCGAGTGGAACACCATCTTTTTCTTTATCGGCCTCTTTATTCTGGTCGGCGGCCTGGAGGTCACCGGCGTCATCCGCATGATTGCCGAATGGGGGCTGGCAATTACCCATTCCGATGTTCTGTTGATGAATGTTTTAATCCTGTGGCTTTCGGCTATAGCCTCGGCATTTATTGACAACATTCCTTTTGTGGCGACCATGATACCACTGATTAAGGCTGTGAACCAAATCAGCGGCATAGACGTTTCCGCCATGTGGTGGGCCTTGTCGCTGGGCGCCTGCCTGGGGGGCAACGGCACCATCATCGGCGCTTCGGCCAATGTCGTGGTATCCAGTATGGCCGCTTCCCGCGGTTATCCCATGACTTTTGTCAGCTACCTGAAAATTGCCTTTCCGCTCATGCTTGTTTCCATTGTCATTTCCAATATTTACATTTATTTCGTTTACTTGCGCTAACGAAAACGGGGCAGGCCGCTGGCTTGCCCTGTTTTGTTTATTATCACTTTTGGCATTTTTCATGAAAGTGAAAAAAATAACTTGCGTTGCTGGAGGTAATTTTCCCTGTTAACCGAATATTTTTATTAGGAACAATATTTTTATTAAGATTAATATCGCCAATGAGACTATTTCGTCACGCGGCTGCATAGGAATCGAGAGGAGAGAAAAGGCAAGCGGCGTGGTAGCGGTCAACTGGTATGACCATAAGACCAGACAAGGAGGCGATAAAGTGGCAAAAGAACAGGAGGGTATCGTAATCGAGCTGGCAGGGGATATGGCCAGAGTCAAAACCAGCCGCCATAACGACTGTGAAAACTGCGGTGCCTGCCCTGGCAACGCGGCGATTGTCGTGGAAGCCCGCAATGCCGTAGGGGCACGGCCAGGACAGCGGGTAGCTCTGCAGGTTCCGGAAGTAAACATGCTAAAAGCCGCTTTTATTGTTTACGTCCTTCCGCTTTTGGCGATATTTCTTGGGGCGGCTGCCGGGAATTATTTGGCCGGAGGGCTGGGCATACCCGCCTTATGGCTGCAAATCGGCGGCGGCGGCCTTGCTTTTGGAGCGTCCCTTGCCTATATCCGGTATGTTGATCGTAGTGCCAAGTCGAATGCCAAAATGCAGCCTATCATTACGCGCATTTTGTCTAACTAAAAAGGGGTGAAAGTATGGCAAAAAGCTTTCGTGGGGGTGTACATCCCAACGATCGGAAAGGGTATACGGCTGCCAAACCCGTTGAGGTTGCGCCAGTACCGCAGAAAGTCATTATTCCTACCCGCCAGCATATTGGTGCGCCGTGTGCGCCAATTGTGAAGGTAGGTGATCTGGTCAAAAAAGGCCAGGTCATTGCCGACGCGCAGGCCTTTGTTGCCAGTCCGGTACATGCGTCCACATCCGGCAAGGTAGTGGAAATCGGCGAATATCCGCACCCTGTGTTCGGCACGTGTCAGGCCATTGTCATTGAAGCCGACGGTCTGGACGAGTGGGCCGACGGGCTGCCGCTCAGTCGTGACTGGCGTAGTCTGGACAGCGGCGCGATCCGCGATATTATTCGCCAAGCCGGGATTGTCGGCATGGGGGGCGCGACCTTCCCGACCCATGTAAAAATGGCGCCGCCCAAGGAAAAACCGGTCGATACATTTATTTTAAACGGCGCCGAATGCGAGCCCTATTTAACCGCCGACCACCGCGTCATGCTGGAAGCGGCCGACCGCGTAGTTACAGGCATGCAAATCGCCATGAAGGTGCTGGGCGTAACAAGGGGGCTTATTGGCATCGAGGAAAATAAGCCCGATGCTATTGACGGCATGCGTAAAGCCTGTGAGGGGACAGGCATCGAAGTAGTACCGCTCAAAACCAAATACCCGCAAGGAGCGGAAAAAACCCTTATAAAAGTGCTGACTGACCGGGAAGTTCCCTCCGGTGGACTGCCCATGGACGTGGGGGTCGTCGTGCAGAACGTCGGCACGGTCGTAGCCATTGCCGACGCTGTCGAAAAGGGCATTCCCCTGATTGAACGGGTCACGACTGTCACCGGCGGGGCGGTAGCGGAGCCGAAAAACTTGCTGCTCCGGATAGGTACAACCTTCCGGCAGGCCATTGAACTATGCGGCGGCTATAAAGAGCAGGCCGTAAAGGTGATCATGGGCGGCCCCATGATGGGATTGGCCCAACGCACGCTCGACGTGCCGGTTATCAAGGGAACTTCCGGTATTTTGGCTCTGGCGGCCGGCGATGTAAATCATGGCCCCGAACGGCCTTGTATCCGCTGTGGCCGCTGCGTCGAGGCCTGTCCGATGGGACTGGTGCCCAGCATGCTGAGTGTGCTTGGCGAGCGGGGGTTGTACGTCGTGGCTAAAGACGAGCATGACCTGCTGGATTGCGTCGAGTGCGGCTCCTGTGTTTACGTTTGCCCGGCCAAGCGCAATATTGTGCATTACATTAAACTGGCCAAAGCACAGAACGCGGCAGCGGCCGCGAAGAAATAGGGGAGGTCGGCGGTATGAGCGTACAAGCGAAAATTGAAACAGGCACGCTTACAGTGTCGGCATCGCCCCATATCCGGTGCGATGAGTCGATTGCCAAGATTATGTGGACGGTCAACGCGGCCCTGGCGCCGGCGGCGCTATTTTCCGTTTATCATTTTGGTTTGCCGGCGCTAACGACCATGGTGATCTGTATTGTCGCGGCGGTAGGTACGGAATATTTGATCCAGAAATGGCAGGGGAAAGAGGTAACGGTCAGCGACGGCAGCGCTTTTCTGACCGGGCTTTTGCTCGCCATGAACGTACCCGCTACTTTGCCATGGTATATGCCGCTTTTAGGCTCGATTGTCGCGATTGCGATCGCCAAACATACCATGGGCGGCCTTGGCTACAATATTTTTAACCCCGCCCTTATCGGTCGGGCTTTTATGCTGGCGTCCTGGCCGGTAGCCATGACAACCTGGCCGACGATGCCGAGCAAAGTGGACGGCGTGACATCGGCAACACCGCTTGGCATCCTGAAACTGCAGGGCTATGAAAAGCTGGTGCAGGTGTTCGGCGATCGTCCGGAATTGTACAAAGCGCTCTTTTTGGGGTTCCGCAGCGGCAGCATGGGCGAGACGTCGGCGCTGCTCATACTGCTTGGCGGTTTGTATCTTATTTACCGCGGCTACATTAATTGGCAGGTTCCGGCGGCCATGATCGGCACAGTCGCCGTCCTGACCTGGGCGTTTGGCGGCTCGGCCGGCCTGTTTACCGGCGATCCGCTGGTGCATATGATTTCCGGCGGTTTGATGCTCGGCGCCTTCTTTATGGCTACCGATATGGTCACAATTCCTATTACCATTAAAGGGCAAATTATATTTGCCGTTGGTGCGGGGGTTTTAACGGTGCTTATCCGTCTGCTTGGCGGTTATCCCGAAGGCGTTTGCTATGCCATTTTGTTGATGAACTCGGTGACGCCGCTCATCGACCGGTTGATAAAACCGGTAAAGTATGGGGCAAGGAGGTAAGCGCGCATGTCACACGGCCATGAGCAGCAAAGCAGCAGTATTTTTAAAGTAGGCATAAATCTTGCCATCGCCTGCTTTCTTTCCGGGGCGGTTATTGCCAGCACTTACGCCATGACGGCGCCGATCGCCGCCCAGGAGCGCATTAATCAGAAAAACAAGGCCATGAAAGAACTCGTCGCCGACGCCCAGGAATTTAAGCCTGTTGACGGTAAAACGGATTGGTACGCGGCCTTGAAAGACGGCAAAATCGTGGCTTATGTGGTGCCGGCGGAAAGCAAGGGCTATGGCGGCGCCATCAAGATGGTGACGGCCATCAGCCCCGACGGCAAAGTAATCGACTACAAAATATTGGCTCACAATGAAACCCCCGGCCTGGGCGACAAGGCGGCCGAGCCCAAATTCCGCAAGCAGTTCGCCGGCAAAGCCGCCCAAGATCTGGAAGTGGTGAAAACACCGACGGACAAAAATATTCAGGCCCTGACAGGCGCTACCATCACTTCCCGGGCCGTTACCAAAGGCATCCGGGAAGCGGCGGAACAAGTGGCGGCTTACGCGGCAAGCCAGAAGAAGTGAGGTGTGGGTCGTGAGTTTGTGGCAAATTTTTTATAAAGGTCTTTTTGAACAGAACCCGATTTTCCGGCTGGCCTTGAGTTTGTGCCCGGCCCTGGCAGTAACCTCCACTGCGACCAATGCCTTAGGGATGGGTCTTTCGGTGCTATTTGTCATTACGGCAAATAATGTTGTCGTATCAATTTTCCGGCATTGGGTCAACCCGAAAGTGCGCGTACCGGTGTTTATTACTTCGATTGCTACCATTGTTACCGTAGTACAGTTAACCCTTGAAGCCTTCTTCCCGACGTTGTACAAAGAATTGAGCATCTACCTGGCGCTGATCGTCGTGTTTGCCATTATTTTGGCGCGGGCCGAAGTATTTGCCGCCAAGAACACCGTCGTTCCATCGTTCTTTGATGGCCTGGGTATGGGCGTTGGCTTTGCCGGGGCGATGGTGCTGATTGGCATAATCCGCGAATTGTTTGGCGCCGGTACGGTCTTCGGCATACCTGTTTTCGGCGCCGGGTATGACCCGGTTCTGATTATGGTCTTGCCACCCGGCGGTTTTATCTTGATCGGTTTGTTAATCGGCACTTTCAATTTAATTGGCGAATATCAGGATAAAGCAAAAGCCGCCAAGGCGAAGCAGGTGAAACTGCAGCCGGAACTGGCAGCCATGGCGACGCAAAGGAGTGAAGCCTGATGGCAGAGTACTTTACCTTATTCATGGGCGCCGTTATCGTCAATAACTTTGTGCTTACCCGGTTTTTGGGCCTGTGCATCTTCTTTGGTGTGTCGAAAAACCTTAATGCTTCCATCGGCATGGGGATGGCCGTTACCTCGGTTATGACGCTGAGCTCCATTCTGGCGTGGGTTGTCTATAACTATGTGCTCCATCCCTTTGGCCTTACCTTTTTAACCACGGTAGTCTTCGTCGTTTTGATCGCCAGCTTCGTGCAACTATTAGAAATGATTATTAAAAAACACGCGCCCACGCTGTATAACATGTGGGGCATTTACCTGGTGCTGATTGCCACCAACTGTATCGTCTTAGGCGTACCGCTCTTGAATGCCGAGTCGGGGTATAACTTCACCAAGAGCGTCATCCATGCAATCGGTTCCGGGGCGGGGTTCGCACTGGCCATTATTCTTATGGCCAGTCTCCGGGAAAAGCTGCAGTATGCCGATGTGCCCAAGCCGCTACAGGGGCTTGGCATTGCCTTTATCCTGGCTGGGATGCTGGCATTGTCGTTCTTCGGCTTCTCGGGCATGATCCCGCTATAATGCCTTAATTAGAAGCGGAGGGAAAATAAGATGAGCACATCCATACTGATTTTGCTTGTGTTAACGTCGCTCGGCCTGGTGTTTGGGTTTATCCTGGCTTTTGCCAACAAAAAATTTGCCATTGAGGTCAACCCGCTTATTCACTTAGTAGAAGATGTCTTGCCGAAAGGACAGTGCGGCGCCTGTGGCTTCGCCGGCTGTCAGGCCTATGCCGAGGCGGTGGTGCTGCGACCCGACGTGCCGCCCAATCTCTGCATCCCCGGCAAAGAAGCGGTGGCCAAAGCGGTTGCCGAACTCACCGGCAAAGTTGCGGAAGCCGTTGAGCCGCGCATCGCCCAGGTTAAATGCGCCGGCGTGGCGGGAAAAGCGATCAAGGACTATGAGTATCAAGGCGTACAGGACTGCGTTGCCGCAAGCCTTTTGGCCGGCGGCTTCAAAGCTTGCAAATACGGTTGTCTGGGGCTTGGCACGTGCGCCAAAAATTGTCCGTTTAACGCTATCACCATGAGCCCGGACGGGCTGCCGGTCATTGACCCTGATAAATGTACCGGCTGTGGCAAATGTGAAACAGTATGTCCGAAACAGGTTATTACGATGATGCCGCTGGGGGCGCGCGTGCGGGTGAACTGCAACTCCAAAGACAAGGGGGCGGTGGCCCGCAAGGCCTGCAGCGTGGCCTGCATTGCCTGCACGCTGTGCATGCGGGAGTGTCCCCACGGGGCGATTAAAATGGAGAATAACCTGGCCACCGTCGACGCCCACATTTGTAAAGAGCGGTGCACTGACGCCAAGTGTCTGGCTAAATGTCCGACGAAGGCCATCCGGCCGGCCGTGCTGGGGGTCGTCCCCGGCAGCGAGAGCCAGGCCAGCGTCGAAGCGGTCTGCGCTTCTTGTATAAAACCGCCGAGCGTAGCCGGATAATGTCTACCGCGCCGGGCTAATCCGTGTTAAGATATAAATGTCTTACCACGACAGCGGGAGGTTTTTTATGGCGTATACAGTAAAACGTTCGGTTTGCCCCTACGATTGTCCCGACGCGTGCGGACTGCTGGTGGAGGTGGCCGACGGCAAGGCGGTGGGCGTTAAGGGCGACCCTGACCATCCCTTTACCCGCGGTGTTTTGTGCCCGAAAATGGCCCACTACGAACGGACGGTTCACGCGCCGGGCCGCCTGACCCGGCCGCTGCTACGCACCGGCCCGAAAGGGGCAGGGGAGTTTAAGCCTGTTTCCTGGGATGAAGCCATTAAGATAATTGTTGACCGGTGGCAAAAAATCATTGCCGAGGATGGCAGTGAGGCCATATTGCCGTGCTCATACGCCGGCACGATGGGACTCGTCCAGCGTAATGCCGGTCACGCCTTTTTTTACCGGCTGGGCGCATCACGGCTTGATCGCACCCTTTGCACGCCGGCGAAAGATTATGGCTGGAAAGCGGTAATGGGCGGAACGCTGGCACCCCATCCCGATGAAGCAGCCGACAGCGACCTCATCATTTTATGGGGCTTGAATGCGTTAGCCACCAACATTCATTTCCTTCATGCCGTGCGGCGGGCCAAAAGGCAGGGCGCAGCCGTGTGGCTAATCGATACCTATGCCAACCCTACGGCCAAAATTGCCGACCGCGTCTTTCTCGTCCGTCCCGGCAGTGACGCCGCCCTGGCGATAGCGATGGCCCATGTCCTGGTACGGGACGGTTTGGTAGACCGGGCCTTTATTACCCGCTATGTCCAAGGCTATGAAGAGTATAAGCGGGAGATACTGCCCGACTATACCCCCGACGCGGCCAGTAAACTGACCGGCCTGCCGGCGGACGTGATTGAAGAAATGGCCTTGGCCTATGGCCGCGCCGCGGCGCCGTTTATCAGCGTGGGCGGCGGTTTAGCCCGCTATGGCAACGGGGCGATGACGGTCCGGGCGATTGTGACGCTGCCGGCGCTGACCGGGGCGTGGCAGAAGCGGGGCGGCGGCGTGCTGGTCGGCGTTAGTACCGGCAGCGCTTTAAACCTTTCGCTCATAACCCGCGAAGACCTTATGGATGAGCGGACGCGTATCATCAATATCAATCAAATCGGCGATGCCCTGAATGATTTAACCGATCCCCCGATAAAGAGCCTCTATGTTTATCATTCTAATCCGGCGGCCGTGCTGCCTGATCAGAACCGGGTAATCCAGGGTCTGTTACGGGAAGACTTGTTCACCGTCGTCCATGAGCGCTTCCTCACCGACACCGCCCGCTATGCGGATATAGTCTTGCCGGCGACCACATCGCTGGAACACAGCGACATTTACCGCGCTTACGGCCACTACTGCCTGCAGCGCGCCTTCCCAGTCATTGCGCCGGTCGGCGAGGCCAAGTCCAACTGGGAAGTTTTTTGTCTGCTGGCGCAGGCGATGGGCTTTCCGGACGAGATTTTCCGGCGGACAGCCGACGAGCTGATTGAAGAAATGCTCGCTCACCCTACACCATGGCTTGAAGGAGTGGATATGGCGCGGCTAAGGGCCGGTCTGCCGGTTGAGCTCCCGCTGCCGGCGGATTATAAACTGGATTTTAAAACTCCATCCGGTAAGATTGAAATTTTCAACCCCCGCGAAGCCGAACCGCTGCCCCGTTATCTGCCGCCCCATGGCGACGACGCACCGTTCTGGCTGATGACGGCCCCTAGCCTGTATGGCCTGAATTCGTCCTTCAGCGAGCGGGCCGACCTCATCCGGCGGCGCCAGCGCATGAACCTGCTCATGAATCCTGACGACGCCGCGGGTAAGGGACTGCGCGACGGCCAGCGCGTGATTGCGTTTAACCGCCGGGGAGAAGTTGCTTTTTATCTGGCCGTGTCGCCGGCGCTGCCGCCTGGCGTTGTTGTTGCCGAAGGGGTATGGTGGCTGGACTACGCCTTAAACGGCCGCACTGTCAACGCGCTCACGTCGCAGCGCCTTACTGACCGGGCCGGCGGCAGCACCTTTTACGATACCAAAGTGGATGTAAGAGCGGAGTAGAAAAGGCAAAAAGGGACAAGGTCTTAAGTGATCTTGTCCCTTTTCTTATGCGTCGGCGGATTTATTGTGGGTAGTGTTTTTAACCGGCAAAATAACCGTCGAGCAGCTTGATATACTGCTTTTTGGTCAATAGCGGTTTAAAGTTTGCGATGATGGCTTTGGCTTTCTCGGCATTGCCGGCCAGGAGATCGACAGCGGTCATGGCCAGCAGTTTGGCCGGCAGAACACAGGCGGCAAAGTAGTCGACCACCCGGAAATCGCGGACATGCAGTGAACCGGTTACCCCGCCCACATAGGGATGAATGGACGGAATAAGATGGGACACGTCGCCCATATCGGTAGAACCGCCGAAATGACCGGCGCGGATCAGTTTATCCGGAGCAATGAACTGACGCGCGTTAGCGGCGAAGAGTTCGTTGAGCTCGGCCGGGCAGTCGAGCGGAAGATAGCCGGGTAGCGTCTTAATGATGGTTTGGGCGCCGACGGCATCACCGCCGGCTTTGAGGGCCCGGTCAACTTTATGATGGGTAGCGTCGATGGCCGCCATGGTTTTGGCGCGCACATATGTTTCCAGACGCACATCGGCCGGCACGCTGTTGACCAGGTCGCCGCCTTTGGTAATAATGGGATGGACGCGAACAACGTCCTGATCGCGGAAAGTCTCGCGCAGGGCATGGATGCCCATCAGGCCCAACATGGCAGCGTTGAGCGCATTAATGCCCTGGTCGGGGGCTTCGGCGGCATGGGCTTCCTTACCTATGTATTGGATGGTTTTACCGATAAACCCGTTGCTCGATTCGCCGATCACAACGGCAGCTTCCGGCTGCTCTTTGGCCGAATGCACCATCATGGCAATGTCAATGTCGTCAAACTCGCCGCGGTAAATGAGTTCCTGTTTGCCGCCAAGATAATGGAGCTTGCCTTCTTCCCGCAGTTTAAGACGATAGGCGATTTCCACATATTCTTCGGCCGGCACGGCCATGAAGGCAACATTGCCGGCCAAGTGGTCGGCGACGCCGGCGCGCTTAAGTCCCAGCGCGGCGCCGCACATGGCGGCCAGCTGTAGACTGTGGCCGCAGGCATGAGCTGCGCCGGTGAGCGGATCGGCCTGCGGGCTGTCGGGGCAACGTACGGCGTCGAGTTCACCGAGAATAGCCACCGTGGGGCCGGCGGCATTTTCTTTTAGTCGTGCTTTAACGCCGGTAAGGGCAAGCCCCTCGCGGTACGGAAGGCCAAGGTCCTGAAAAAACCGGGCCGTCCGCGCCGCCGTCTTGGTTTCCTTAAAACCTAGTTCTGGAGTCTCTTCCACGGCTTTGGCGAAAGCAATTATCCTGTCCGCCTGTTCGTCAATGGCCTGGCAGACAAGTGTTTTTAATTCCTGGACAGTCACGAATATCACTCCATCACGTTTTTTCTTTTTTCTTTCCCTTTCGCTATCTTGTCCAGGAATTCCTGTCCGGGTAGGTTAGACAGGTGAAAAATTTCTCCCATACTATTGACGCTTTGTATTGTACGGTGATACAATTGTCCCTGTGAAAAACATTGCGAATTGCTGAACCAACCAAGAAGGAGGAACTAGGGGTGAATGTCCTGAAGAATTGGAAAATCCATGTCTGTGCCCTCATTATTGTCATTATTTGTGAACTCATTGGGACCCGCAAGGTGCCGCTCGGCCCGGGCGTGCTGCTTTTCCTGCCCATGTTGTGGGCGATGATTATTGGCGGGTTTTTGAGTTTGCCCCGGTTAAAGTTCGTTAAACTGGACGAGATGAATGCCGCGGCATCGGTTCTGAGCTTGACCGCGCTTGTTCTTGTCACCAAACTGGGCCTGATCATCGGGCCGCAGCTGGCCAAGCTGGCCCAGTCCGGCCTGGCGCTCTCCCTGCAAGAGCTGGGGCACTTTTTCGGCACCGTTATTCTCGGGCTGCCAATTGCCATTCTGCTTGGTCTGGGCCGAGAGTCCATCGGCGCCACCTTCTCGATCGACCGTGAACCCAACATCGCCATCATTGCCGAAAAATACGGCCTTAATTCGCCGGAAGGCCGCGGCGTTATGTCGGTATATATCTGCGGTACGCTGTTCGGGGCGGTCTGGTTGGGGCTGCTCGCTGGTTATCTTGCCGCTCTCAAGATTTTTCACCCTTACGCCTTGGCGATGGGCGCCGGCGTCGGTTCCGGCAGCATGATGGCGGCGGCGTCGGGGGCGATTAAGGCGGTATTTCCCGAGCAGGCCAACGAAATCCTTATGTATGCGGGCGCCAGCAACTTACTTACGACTATTATCGGCATTTATTTCTCGTTGTTTGTCTCCCTGCCTGTGACCGAACGACTGTACAAAATGCTTACCCCTATTCTCGGACGGCGTCAGCAGCCGGCGAAGGAGGCTGAAGCGAAATGAAATGGCTTGACATGATTTTGATTTTTGCGCTGATGGGCGTTATGTCCGTCATTGGCAATAGCATCGGTTATAAAACATCCATCCTGGACGGGGCAATCGGTTATGCGATTATTATGGCCATTACCCTGGTCGGTATCCTGCTCGCGCGGGTTGTTCCCCTGAAATTGCCGATGGTTTTCTGGATTTCGATTATTGCCCTGCTCACTACGGCGCCGTTTTCGCCGGTAGCGAAAATCGTGCTTGCTTATACTAATAAAGTGGACTTCCTCGCCCTCTGTACGCCGATCTTAGCCTATGCCGGTTTGTCGGTCGGCAAGGATTTGCCTATGTTCAAGCAAATGTCCTGGCGGATTGTAATCGTGGCGCTGGCTGTTTACACCGGCACTTTCGTCTTTGCCACGCTGATTGCGCAAATCATGCTGCATGTCGAGGGTCTAATTTAAAAAACTTAAGGAGGTGGTGTACCACCTCCTTAAGTTTTTTAAATTGTTTACACGACTGCCCCGATAGTTTACAATGGTAAACAGAAAAATATGCCGGCGGGGTTGAGATTAATGGGCATTACACGGGCGGATAAATGGCTGGCGGCTTTGCTGGTTGCGGCGGCGCTGGTCGGAATAGGCCTTGAGCTGTGGTTTTTACCCCAGTCAGGCAGTAAAGTTGTCCAAATTTGGCAGGACGGCCAACTTGTTCGGACGATTACGCTGCGGGAAGGCTACCGCGAGGAAATACGGCTAGGCGGCGCCAGTCGCTTCAATATCGTGGAAATAGACGGTACGCGGGTGCGGGTGCGCGATGCCGATTGTCCCGACCGGTTGTGCGTTCGCACCGGCTGGGTTATGGCCGAACCGCAGCAGGTGGTATGCTTGCCCTACCGGGTCGTGGTCAAAGTAGTGTCATCCGCTCCGCCCGACGTTGATACAATCGTCCGTTAGTGAGGAAAAGCCATGCACACCAGACGAATGGTTCTTATTGCGCTACTTACTGCGGTCGCAGGTGTCCTCCACGCGGTGGAAGGCTGGCTGCCCCTGCCGGTGGCCGTACCCGGCGCCAAGCTTGGTTTGGCGAATATTGTGTCGCTTGTTGTCCTGGAATTGTTTGGCTGGCGGGCGGCACTACTTGTTGGCCTGCTGCGCGTTCTGCTGGGGACGCTGCTGGGCGGCGCCTTGCTTGGCCCGGCTTTTGCGATGGCCTTAAGCGGCGCCGTTGTCAGCACGGTGGTCATGGCTGCGGCTCTCCCGCGACTGTGCCCGCCTTTCTCGCTGGTCGGCATCAGCGTCATGGGCGCGGCGGTACACAACATAGCCCAAATGCTAATTGCGGCCATTGTGGTGGCCAGCCCCGGCCTTCTCTGGTATTTGCCCTATTTACTGCTGTTTGCGGTGCCTACCGGCCTAATGACCGGCTTGACGGCGCGCCATTTTTTAGCGAAACTGCCCCGTGAATTTGCGGTTAGGAAACCATAGTAGCGTCAAAATCAGCTGCACAACGATGACGAATATTTTCATGTCGATAATATAACAGAAAAGCAAAAAATCGGGGTGGACAATGTTGGCAAATTATTTCAATATGACAAATTTAGCAATAGAAACATAAAATCCCAGACCGCTGGTGCAAGGATTTCTTTTTTTTTTGTAGAAGAATGTTTGATACGGCACAAGCGGTATCTTGGACGATACAGGGGGTTATACTGGTGAAGGGCGGCAGAAACAAAGGCGTTGGTACGCTGGTGTTGTTTTTAGTAACCGGCGCGGTGTTGGGCGGGGTCCTTGGCGAGGTCATTGCCGGTTCGACACTGATGGCCGGAATTGTACCCTATTTGATTAAAACTTATCCGGTCTTTGATTTTCCGCCGGTTACCATAAACTTATACGTGCTTCGCCTGGTAATAGGATTTGCTTTCCATCCAAATCTGATTAGCCTGTTGGGTGTTATTGTGGCGCTGGTTCTTTTCCGTCGTTTCTAGGAGGTATCTTAATGGGCATTATTTTAGCGTCCGCGTCGCCGCGGCGGCAGGAACTATTGCGGCAGGTAGGGTGTCAGTTCGAGATTGTTGTCAGTGATGTGATTGAGGATAACGGACAGCACGTGCCGCCTGCCGAATTGGCGGTAACACAGGCCAAGGCTAAGGCGCTTGACGTAGCGGCCAGGGTGAGCAGCGATCAGGTAGTGATCGGCGCTGATACCATTGTCGTGCTGGAGGGGCAGGTCTATGGCAAACCTGCCGATGCCGACGATGCCCGGCGCATGCTAACCGACTTGTCTGGCAAGGAACATCATGTCATTACCGGCGTGGCTGTCGTCAAGGGCCAAAACATATGGACCGACTTTGCCGTAACCAGCGTCAGGATCCGTAATTTGTCCGCCGTGGAAATTGAACGCTATATTGCCACTGGTGAACCGATGGACAAAGCCGGCGCTTATGCTATTCAGGGCAAGGGCGCTCTCTTGGTCGAGGGTATCAGCGGTTGCTACGCCAACGTAGTGGGCTTGCCTCTGGTTACTTTGGCCGGACTCTTGAAAAAAGCAGGCGTTGAATTACTATGAAAACAACGCTGGATAAACCTTTGTTACTTAAAGAGCTGCCCGCAGAGGAGCGGCCACGGGAAAAACTGCTGGCCAAAGGTCCTCAGGCTTTAAGCAATGCCGAACTGCTGGCGATCTTGCTCCGCACCGGCACGAAAAATCAGTCGGTCATGCGTCTGGCTGAAGGACTGCTCGCCATGCAGGATGGTTTGGCTAAGGTTAGCCGGCTTACGGCTCAGGAGCTTAGCAAGATAAAAGGCATTGGCGCGGCCAAAGCCGTTACGCTTGTCGCCGCCATGGAACTTGGCAAGCGGTTGGCATCGCTCGAAGCCATGCAGCGCGCGGTCATCAGATCGCCTCAGGACATTCGGGATCTTATGATGCCACGCTTACGCTATGAAACCAAGGAGCACTTTGTCGCTCTGCTGCTGTCGACCAAGAATCATGTTCTGGCCATGCCGGTTATCTCGGTAGGTAATCTGAACGCTTCGCTGGTTCATCCGCGGGAACTTTTCCGCGAGGCCATCAATCATAGCGCCGCCGCCGTCGCTCTTGTTCACAACCACCCGAGCGGCGACCCTACTCCCAGCCGGGAAGATATAGAAATTACCAGGAAGATGATCCAGGCGGGCGAGATCTTGGGCATTGCCGTTCTCGACCATGTAATAATCGGTGACGGCAAGTATGTTAGCCTGAAAGAAAAGGGAATAATATAATTAGTTTTATGTGTTGATGAAAGGAGTATTAATCATATATGGTTAGTTTATTCAATTCGCTGGCGCGCGATATGGGGATCGATCTTGGCACGGCCAATACACTTGTTCATGTAAAAGGCAAAGGCATTGTGCTGCGCGAACCGTCGGTAGTGGCGATTCAGCGCGATACAGGCGAAGTACTGGCCGTGGGCGAGGAGGCCAAGCAAATGATCGGTCGGACGCCTGGCAATATTATTGCCATCCGGCCGCTGAAAGACGGCGTCATTGCTGATTTTGACGTTACGCAGGCCATGCTCAAGTATTTTATTCGCAAGGCAATGGATACGCGGTCTTTCATCCGCCCCCGTGTTGTTGTCGGTGTTCCGTCAGGCGTGACGGAGGTCGAAAAACGGGCCGTCATTGATGCCACCATTCAGGCCGGCGCCCGGGAAGCATATTTGATTGAAGAACCGATGGCGGCGGCCATAGGCGCCGGACTGCCGGTACACGAACCGACCGGTAACATGGTTGTAGACATCGGCGGCGGTACGACCGAAGTGGCGGTCATATCCCTGGGAGGTATCGTTACCAGCCGCTCGATTCGCATTGGCGGCGACGAATTGGACGAGGCCATCATTCAATACATTAAACGGACGTATAACCTCATGATCGGCGAGCGGACCGCCGAGGAAATAAAGATTTCCATTGGTTCGGCCATTGTGCCGCCGGCGGATGAGACCATGGAGATCCGTGGTCGCGACCTGGTTACCGGCCTGCCGAAAACACTGCCGATTCGGGCAACGGAAATTCAGCGCGCGCTCAGTGAGCCTGTTTTCGGGATTATTGAGGCGGTAAAAGTTACGCTGGAGAAGACACCGCCCGAATTGGCCGCCGACATTATGGATCGGGGTATTGTCATGACCGGGGGTGGTTCGCTGCTGCGCGGTCTGGACACGCTACTTAACAAAGAAACCGGCATGCCGGTGCATATTGCGGAAGACGCCCTGTCGTGCGTCGCTTTGGGTACCGGCAAAGCGCTGGAGAGTATTGACCTGCTTAAACGCGTGCTAATGTCGCCGAAAAAGCTCGGATAAGGGGGAGGCCCGCGGTGCGTTTTTTTCGAAAAAAAGCGGTCCTGTTAACAGTAGCGGTATTGACCGTCTTTTCGCTGGCCTTCTTCGCTGCCCGCGGCAAATACCAGTTCACCGTTTTGGAGCAAGTGGTGACGACGGTGCTGGCGCCGGTAGAATCACTGGTGGCCCAAATTGGCTTTAGTGTTCGCCGGGCAACATCCTCTTCCTGGCAGTTGGTGACCGCATATCGCGAAAACCAGCAGCTTAGGGCCGAAATCGAACAACTCAGACAAACCAACCTGAACGTGACGGAAATTCTTGCCGAAAACGCACGACTGCGGGCCATGCTCGACTATAAAAAAGGAGCGCCGCAGTTTGATTTTGTAACGGCGGCAGTGATCGCGCGCGATCCGGGCACATGGACAAATGTGATTGTTATTAACCGCGGGGCAGCCGATGGCCTGACCAAGGACATGCCGGTCGTCACGCCGCGAGGACTGGTAGGCAACGTTGTCCAGGTGTACCAAACGACGGCCAAGGTACAGCTTATTTTAGACCCGCGCAGCGCTGTCGGCGCCATGGTGCAGCGACCCGAATCACGGGTAGCGGCTATTGTCGAAGGGACCGGCGCCAATCCGCTGGCGCCCCGCATGGTTAACCTGGCCCGCGATGCCGATATTATTAAAGGTGATAAAATTATTACCTCCGGTTTTGGCGGTATTTACCCCAAGGGGCTTTTGATTGGCGAGGTTACTGACATCGTCAACGAAGAAGGCGGGCTGTTAAAATATGCTATCTTGAAGCCGGCTGTCGATTTTGATAGACTAGAAGAGGTTATGGTAATCGTCCGTTCTCGCGAACCCGTGCCTGCTATGCCGGCGCCGTCGCCTGCCGGAAAAAGCGCGCCTGCGACGCCGAAAGGAGCGGGAGGATGAGGACGCTCATATGGTCGGGGCTTATTCTGATTGCGATAATTTTTCAGGCGGCCGTGGTCCCGCTCATTGCCTATAAGGGAGTGCGGCCCGATTTACTTCTGATTATTGCCGTTTCCACCGGTCTGCTCTTGGGCAAAGAACAGGGAGTGGGCGTCGGTTTTTTTGCCGGCCTGGTCCAGGACTTGGCGTCAGGCAATATCTTTGGACTTAATACGCTGGCCAAAATGGCGGCCGGTTATGTGGCCGGTCTGGCGGAACGCAAGGTCTTTAAAGAAAACGTCCTGCTGCCGGTGCTGGCTACCGTCGCCGCTACCCTGTTTCACGGCGCTATCATTGTGGTGCTGCTTGCCGGTTTGGGGTATAAGGTCGATATTGCGGCGGCTTTTATTTATAACTTTTTACCGCAACTTGCGTATAATGTAGTTTTGGCCATTCCTGTCCATCTGCTGGTGGTTCGCGTCAGCCGGATTGGCAATTCTCCCCGCGCCTGATTAAGCGGGGGTTTTTGGTTAGAAAGGAGGGGTGTTGGGTGCTGGTCAAACGGATTAACCACCGCTTTGACGTGCTGGCGATAATCATTATCCTGGTGTTCGTCGCGCTTGTCAGTCGTCTGGCATTTTTGCAGGTGGTACAAGGTAAATATTACGAGCAACTGGCAGACGGCAACCGTATCCGGCTTATTCCTATTATGGCCCCCCGCGGCATTTTCTATGACCGTAACGGGATGACGCTGGTATCCAACCGCCCCGGTTTTACCGTATCGCTCTTGCCGATTACCGGGCCTGTGCCGCCGGAAGTAGTGGACAAGCTGGCCGGGATTTTGGGGATGAAGCGGGAAGAAATTGAGACCAAAATAAAACAGCACACCGGCACCTTTGAACCCATCCGCATCAAGACCGATATTGGCCCGGAAATCGTGACGAAAATCGAGGAGCGGCGCAGTGAGCTTCCCGGTGTGGTAATCGAGATCCAGCCTGTCCGCAACTATGTTTATAACGAACTCGGCGCGCATGTTTTCGGCTATGTCGGCGAGATCAACGATACGGAACTGGAAAAAAAGAAAGCCGAAGGCTATAAAATCGGCGACATTATCGGCAAAGCCGGGTTGGAACGGGTGTATGACCGTCAGTTGCGCGGGGTTGACGGCGGCGGCCAGGTAGAGGTTGACGTAACCGGCCGGCCGGTACAGATTTTGGGCAAAAAAGATCCGGTCCCGGGCAACAATCTTGTTTTGACTCTCGATTACCGGGTACAAAAGGCGGCCGAAGCTGCTATTGACGAACAGCTTAAATATCTGCAGACCAAGACCGAATATATTAACGCGAAAGCGGCGGCGGCCGTGGTAATGAACCCGAAAACAGGCGAGATTATAGCCATGGTCAGCCGGCCGGCCTTCAATCCTAATCTGTTTAACGGCGGTATCTCGGCTAAAGACTGGAAGGCGATTAACGAAAATCCCTTTGACCCGATGACGAATAAGGCTATTTCCGGGGAATATCCGCCTGGTTCAACTTTTAAAATCGTGACCGGGGCAGCCGCCCTGGAACTGGGAAAAGTTACGCCTGAGGAAAAAATTCTGGACACCGGCAAACACTGGCTCATTCCCAAAGGCAACGCAATGGGCGAGGCCCTTGGCTGGATTAACTTTAAGGAAGCGTTATCCAAGTCGGACAACGTATATTTCTACGAGATGGGCAACCGGCTTGGCATCGACAATCTGGAGAAGTACGCACGGATGTTTGGCCTGGGTGCTCCCACCGGTATAAACCTGCCCGGCGAAATGGACGGGCTGGTGGCCAACCGCCGTTATAAGGAAAAAGTATACGGCGAAGACTGGTACTTATCTGAAACTTTTGATGCGGCCATTGGTCAGGGTTTTCAATTGGCGACGCCGCTGCAATTAGCGATGCTTATCAGTGAAGTGGCTAATGGCGGTTATCGCTACCGGCCTTATCTGGTAAGCAAAATTACCGGGCCGGACGGAAGTGTTATCAAAACCTTTCAGCCTGAAGTCGTAGGCAAGGTCGAGCTTTCGCCGCAGACGCTGGGCCTGATCCGCGAGGCGCTGAGCGAGGTGGCCAAGGAAGGTGGTACGGCCGGGGAAGTCTTCCGCGATTTCCCGATCACCATTGCCGGCAAGACAGGGACGGCGGAAAACCCCCATGGCGACGACCACGGCTGGTTTGTGGCCTACGCGCCTTATGAAGACCCGCGGGTCGCCGTGGCGATAATTGTGGAACAGGGCGGCTTCGGCGCTTCCTCCGCCGTGCCCATTGCTAAGAAAATCTTTGAGGCGGCCTTTAACCTAAATCAGCCGCCGAGCGAGGAACAGCGCGTGTATCAACCGCATACCGCCTTATAAGCATAGCGGCATATGAAAACGGAAAAAGGGGCCAGGCGCGCCCCTTTTTCCGTTTCCGGCAGGAATATTTCGTCTGGGCCGCGAATTTAATTGCAGAGATTCAGTGTATATGGTAAAATTTGGGAGAGAATATGGCGGAAACTGTAGTATTTAAAGGTACCAAGGGTGGTCTTAGACTGCTCTTTGATGAAACAGAAGATTTTGCCGTCGTCTTACAGCAGTTAGCCGCAAAGCTGGAGCAGGCAGCCGCATTCTTTACCGCCGGCGCCAGCATTGCCGTCCCGGCGGCAGCAACATTCATGCCTGAGCAGCGGCAGCAGCTCCGCGACCTGTTGGCCCGGTATGGTTTGATCATGGCCGAACCGGACGAACTAGCGCCGACCAAGCGGGAAGAGGCGCCGCTACCCGCTGGCCAGGACAAGCCGTCAGTACTGGTGATCGGCAAGACGCTGCGCGGCGGTCAGAAAGTGGAATATGAGGGCGCCATTATTGTGGCCGGTGATGTAAATCCGGGCGCCGTCGTCATTGCCGGCGGCGATATAACCGTTCTCGGCGCCTGCCGGGGCGTTGCCCATGCGGGCGCTTACGGTAACCGGCAGGCAACCATTACTGCCGACCGGCTTATGGCCACACAACTTAGAATTGCCGATTTAATAGCCCGTGCGCCTGATCAGCTGGAAGAGCCGCAGTGTCCGGAGCGGGCGCGCATCGTGGGCGAAGCGGTAATTATTGAGCCAGCCAATTAGTGACGAGGAGGAATTAGATGGGAGAGGTCATTGTTATAACATCAGGCAAAGGCGGCGTTGGCAAGACGACGACTACCGCTAACCTGGGAACAGGCTTTGCCCTTCAGGGTAAGCGGGTCGTACTTGTTGATGCAGATATCGGCCTGCGCAACCTGGATGTGGTAATGGGCCTGGAAAATCGTATCGTCTACGATTTGGTCGATGTCACCGAGGGCAACTGCCGGCTAAAGCAAGCGTTAATCCGCGACAAGCGTTATGAAACGCTGTATTTGTTGCCGGCGGCCCAGACCCGGGATAAAACGGCGGTGAGTCCAGACCAAATGAAGCAGTTGTGTCAGGATTTGGCGCAGGACTTTGACTATGTAATCATTGACTGTCCTGCCGGCATTGAACAAGGCTTTAAGAATGCCATTGCCGGCGCTGACCGGGCGATTATTGTGACTACGCCCGAAGTTTCGGCGGTACGGGATGCCGACCGTATCATCGGTCTTTTGGAAGCCGAAGGCAAACACAATCCTAAGCTCATTATCAACCGGATCCGGCCCCATATGGTGAAAAAGGGCGACATGATGGATATTGACGACATCATCGAAATTCTGGCTATCGACCTTTTGGGCATTATTCCCGAAGATGAGTATATCGTTATTTCCACGAATCGCGGGGAGCCCGCGGTGGCCAATCCGGCTTCCCTGGCCAGCACGGCTTACAAAAATATCGTCCGGCGGCTAATGGGTGAAAATGTGCCGCTAATGACATTGGAAGCCGAGGAAGGGTTTTTCGGCAAACTGAAAAAAATTTTCGGCCTGTAAGGTTAGGAGGGGAGCGGCGTGTTTGAGTTGTTGCAGAAAGTGTTCGGCAAAGAGACGGGTGGGTCAAAGGACATCGCGAAAGAACGGCTGCGGTTGGTGCTGGTCCACGATCGGGTCAACGTTTCGCCACAGTTTATGGAAGTTTTGAAAGAGGACATGATTAAGGTTATCTCCAATTACATGGAGATTAACGAACGGGAAATGGAAGTTCAGCTTACCCATACCAACAGTTCGGTAGCATTGGTGGCCAATATTCCTGTTAACCGTATGAAACGCAGCGCTTTGATGCCCGAGCCATAAAAGCAGGGGTAGCCCTGCTTTTGTCACTTTAAGTGCGCCTGGACGACGGCGGCGTTTGGGATTATAATATAACCGAAATTTGTTTAAGATAAGGAAAATAGGAATGTTAAACCGTCGTTTACTGAAAAATCTCGATTACACGGTTATCACCGTGACCGTGCTGCTGATCATGATTAGTTTGGTCATCATTGGCAGTGCCACCCATATTAATACGCCGAGCGAGGACCGTTATTGGTATGTGCAGCGCCAGGGCTTGTTCGCCCTTATTAACTTCGTGTTAATTTTTATCATGCTCCATTTCGACTACAAGGTGCTAAGCAAGTATGCCAATATCCTGTACGTCTTCAACCTGGTCATGCTGCTGGCGGTCATGTTTGTCGGCACTTCCGCCCTCGGCGCCCAGCGTTGGATTCAAATCGGGCCGATTACCCTGCAGCCCTCCGAATTTTCAAAACTGATTATGATTATTTGCCTGGCGCATATGCTGGATAAGCGCATGAATAAGCTTAACACTTTCAAAGACATTATTCCCGTCTTTATCTTTGTGGGCGTCCCCTTTCTCCTGGTGCTCAAGCAGCCTGACCTCGGCACGTCCCTCGTCTTTCTGGCCATTCTGTTCGGGATGCTTTTTATAGCCGGTATCAGCATTAAGCACTTGCTGGCCATTTTTGGCGCCGGCGCCGCCTTTATGCCGATTTTTTGGCATTTTCTCAAAGACTATCAGAAAAAGCGGCTCATTGTCTTTATGGACCCCAGCGTTGACCCGCTCGGGTCGGGTTACCACATTATCCAGTCCAAGATTGCCATCGGCTCCGGCATGCTCTTTGGCAAAGGTCTTTTTGCCGGTACGCAGAGTCAGCTTAACTTTTTGCCCGAAAACCATACCGACTTCATTTTTGCCGTCATTGGCGAAGAACTGGGGTTTGTCGGTGCCGTTGCCATTCTTCTGCTGTATTTTATTCTCCTGTATCGCGGCGTGAAGATTGCCGCCGCCGCCAAGGATAACTTTGGTACGCTGCTGGCGGCCGGTATCACGTCAATGCTGACTTTCCACGTACTTGTCAACGTAGGTATGACGGCGGGCATCATGCCGGTGACCGGTATTCCGCTGCCGCTGATGAGCTATGGGGTAAGTTCGCTTACCACCAACCTAATGAGTATTGGTCTCTTGCTAAATATCTATATGCGGCGACAGAAAATCCTCTTTTGACTAAAAGAGTGCACAATTAGGCTTGTGCACTCTTTTGTTATATTTAAACGGCTTTGTCATATATATTGCATAAGAACTTATTTTCCGCATGCAGGTGGAGGGATGGCGATGGCAAAGCTGTGGCATAGATGGAAAAACCGCTGGGACAGCAGGGACTATCATTGGCAGTACCGTGATGACGAAGTGGATTACGGCTGGCTCAAACGCACGGCGGTGGCAACACTTATTTTTTCCGTTGTCTACATCGCCCATGTTTCCGAGACGGTAGTCGGCAGATTGGTAGATGACGGCATCCGCTACATCCTTGCTACGGAAACGGATTTTGCCTATCTTGCCGACCGGTTGGCAAACTACGCGCCACACGGGTTTGACACGACGGTGCTCAAACGGGTCCAGACGACTGTTTCCCGTCCGGCCGATCCGCTCTTGTATATGAGTAAGCCCGTGGACGGTAACATTGTTGCTCCTTTTGGCTGGCGGACCCACCCGGTGCTCAAACAGCAAATGCTGCATGAAGGCATTGATATCGAAGCGCCGCTGGGGGCCAGCGTTAAGGCGGCAGCGCCAGGCAAGGTAAAAATGGTTACGGACAGCGCCCAATACGGCCGGGTGGTCATTATCGAACATAGCCAGGAAGTGGAAACGCTTTACGGGCATTTAGGCGAAGTGCTTGTAAAACCAAATGAACCGGTCAGCCAGGGCCAGGTAATCGCCCGAGTGGGCAAAACCGGCATCACGGCCGGGCCGCTTTTGTACTTTGAGGTCAGGGAAAAGGGCAAACCGGTAGATCCGCTGACACGGCTTAAAGGAACATACCCGGACAAAGAGGGGAAGTGACAGTTTGCGGGCCGGCAAAGTAGCAGGCGTACAGTTAATCCTTAATAATTGGTTCTTACTGTTGATGGCTTTATTTGCTGCTGCCGGCATGCTAGGCAAAGCGCTGGTGGTGTTTGTCGCGGTTTTGTGGCACGAGACGGCCCATGCCCTGGTGGCGCACCAGCTGGGCTATCGCGTGCGGGAGATCGAACTGCTGCCGTTTGGGGGGGTTGCCCGTATCGACCGGCTGGGGGAAGCCGCGGCGGCGAGCGAACTTTGGATTGCCGCGGCCGGGCCGCTGTCCAGTCTTGTTGTGGCCGGCCTTTTAGCTATGGGGCGCACGGCATGGCCAGCCTGGGCGGAGGAACTTACCTTCTGCCTCCACGTGAACTTAACCTTGGCCACTTTTAATCTCTTGCCGGCTCTGCCGCTCGACGGCGGCCGCATCTTGCGGGCGCTGCTCAGTAAAGGGCGTGATTACGGCCAGGCGACAGCGGCAGTCGTCAGGCTGGGCAAACTTATCAGCTTGGGACTAGTAGCGGCCGTGGCTTTTGACTACTTTGTCCACCAGAGTATTAATCTCACCTTTCTTATTGCCGCCGTGTTTTTATACGCCGCCGCCAAGGCAGAAACTTCTGCTGCCAGTTTCCGCATAATGCGGGTGCTGGCCGGTAAAAAGGCCGAACTGACGGCGCGGGGGGTGTTGCCCACCGTTCACTTCACGGCGGTGGCGGGTGCGGCTGCCCGCGACGTTGTCCGCCTTTTTGGTCCGGAGCAATATCATATTGTGCTCATTGTTGATGATACCTTCCGCTTGCGCGGCGCCCTCACCGAGACAGAGGTGTGGGAAGCGTTGCCAGAGCATGGAATGTACGCTAAAATCGGTGATTTTTTATCTTAATCCTGCCGCGTTTGGCAGGATTTTTGCATGGGGCGGAGAAGCTAAGGTTGCATTCAGGAAGTAATGCCCCTTTATGGGCAATACTATGGCAAAAAGGCGATATTTTTCTTGCTTTGGAGGTAACCGATGATTGTTCTCGATCCGGCCATTCTCAGCCGAGTGGCTAAACCTGCCCGTTATACCGGCCACGAGTGGAACAGTGTGCACAAAGACCATGCAAAGGTTGATGTTACTTTTGCGTTGGCTTTTCCCGATGTTTACGAGGTGGGCATGTCCCATCTCGGTCTCAAAATCTTGTACCATATCCTTAACCGGCGTTCGGATACGGCCGCGGAGCGCACTTTTGCCCCCTGGGTGGATATGGAAGAAGAAATGCGCCGCCACGGTATTCCGTTATTTGCGCTGGAGAGTTTTCGCCCGGTCCGGGAGTTCGATGTCCTTGGCTTCACGCTGCAGTACGAAATGAGCTATACCAACATTCTCAATATGCTTGATCTGGCGGGGATCCCGCTTTTGGCGGCTGAGCGGGGGGACAATGATCCCGTTGTTATTGCCGGCGGCCCCTGCGCGTTTAATGCCGAACCATTGGCCGACTTTATCGACTTTTTTGTGCTGGGTGAGTCAGAGGAAGCAATAGAAGAAGTTGCCGCCGGCATTGCCGCCTGGAAAAAGGCCGGGCGGCCGGGCGGGCGCACCGGTTTGTTGGCCCGCATGGCGACAATCGAGGGCGTCTATGTTCCTTCCTTTTATGATGTGACCTATCATGCCGACGGCACGGTAGCGGCCGTCGCTGCCCGCCGCCCGGAGGCCAAAGCGGCCATTACCAAGCGGATTGTTAAGGACCTGGAGAAAATCGACTATCCCACTAAACCGATAGTACCATATATAGACATTGTCCATGACCGCATTATGCTGGAACTTTTCCGCGGCTGTACCCGGGGCTGCCGCTTTTGCCAGGCCGGGGTGCTGTATCGACCGGTGCGCGAGCGCAAAGTGGAAACGCTGCTCCGCCTGGCTGAAGAACTGGTAAACAATACGGGCTACAGCGAGATTTCCCTCACCTCGCTCAGTTCGGCCGACTACTCAGGGCTAGACCGGTTAGTAACCGCATTGATTAATCGTTTCCGCGACCGCGGGGTTAGTGTTTCCCTTCCCTCACTGCGGATTGACAGCTTTTCCATCGGGCTGGCCCAAAAAGTGCAGCAGGTGCGCAAAAGCGGACTGACGTTTGCGCCAGAGGCGGGAACCCAGCGTATGCGCGATGTCATTAATAAAGGCGTGACCGAAAAAGATTTGGAGGAGGCCGTGGGCGCCGCCTTCCGGGCTGGCTGGTCGTCCGTTAAACTGTATTTTATGATTGGCCTGCCTACCGAACGAGAGGAAGACATAAAAGGCATTGCCGACTTAGCATATCGCGTTCTCGACCTATATAAAGCAATCAAGGGGCGGCGCGGGGCCAAAGTAACTGTCAGCGTGTCGTCGTTTGTGCCTAAGCCGCATACGGCCTTTCAGTGGTACGGCCAGAACACGGTCGATACGCTTCATGAGAAACAAAACTATCTCCGCTCGCTTTTGCGCGACCGCAATATTTCCTTCAATTGGCACGATGCCCGCATCAGCTTCCTGGAAGGCGTTTTTGCGCGCGGTGACCGCCGGCTGGGCAAAGTTCTTATGGAGGCTTGGCGGCGCGGCGCTAAATTTGACGGGTGGTCGGAGCACTTTAAATACGAAGTTTGGCTGGCGGCTTTTGCGGCGGCCGGACTGGATCCGCATTTCTACGCCACGCGGGAGCGCTCCTTCGCTGAGCGGCTGCCGTGGGATCACCTTGATGCCGGCGTTAATAAGGCTTTTCTGCGCCGTGAATACGAGCGGGCGCTGGCCGGCATGTTCACGGCCGACTGCCGCCGCGATTTGTGCAGCGCCTGTGGCGTCTGCCCGGGACTAGGCGTGGATATCATTGACTGGGGGGATAAGCGGTGATGGCCAAAGTGCGGCTGGAGATTACCAAAGGCGATGAAATACGTTATATTTCGCATCTTGACTACTCGCGCACCGTAGAACGGGCGCTTAGGCGGGCTAACGTGCCCGTGGCTTACTCAGAGGGCTTTAATCCGCATATGAAGGTAGCCTATGCGTCTGCCTTGGCGGTGGGGATAGCCAGCTCCGCCGAATATGTGGATATTGAACTGACCGAAGAAATACCCCTGAACGATTTTCTCGCCCGGGTGATGCCGCAGCTTCCGGCCGGAATTAGCGTAAACCGGGCGCGCTACATCAATCCGAAAACGCCGGCCCTGATGGCAACGGTTAATTTGGCGGCTTACGAAATTCGCGCTCCCCTGCCGCTGGCGGCGGCACCGGCGGCGCTGGCCAGCCTGGCCCGGTTTCACGATGCGCCAGTTGCTCCTTATGTGAAAGAAAGCCCGAAAGGCCGGCGCGAAGTGGACGTTAAGCAGTATCTGGCCGGGCCGGTACAGGCCGTGACGACAGGCGACGTACTGCGGCTGGCAGTGGAGGTAAAGATTACCAAGGTTGGCAGTGTCAAGCCCGGCGAAGTGCTCGAATGTCTTGTCCGGCAATTTGGCCTGCCGGTAGAGCCTATGGCGGCCGTAATTGACCGCACCGGTTTGTACATTTGTGACGGGGCGGTGCGGCTGACGCCCCTTGACGTATAAGGGAAGGCTAAAGGGGGAGAGGCCTGTGAACAAAACCATTATCGCCAGCATTATGCCGGAAGAGAGCCGGATGGCGCTGGTAGAGGATGGCGAACCGGTGGAGTATGTTCTCGAGCGGGGCGCAACCGGTCACCTGGTAGGCAATATTTATAAAGGAAAAGTAAAAAACGTCCTGCCTGGTATGCAGGCGGCATTCATTGATATTGGCGGCGACAAAAACGCCTATCTGTATGTGGAAAATGTTGACGCGAACGAAGGACGGCTTACGGTCGGGCAGGACATACTGATCCAAATTGTCAAAGACGCCAGCGGCAGTAAGGGACCGCGGGCGACAACGGGATTAATGCTGCCCGGCCGCTATGCGGTGCTTGCGCCTTATGCTGACGGCACCGGCGTTTCCCGCCGGATCGAAGACGAGGCTGAGCGCCAGCGGCTCCGGCAATTAGCCGATAAGGTCAAGCCCGAGGGTATGGGAGTGATTGTCCGTACCGCTGCCGCCGGGTGCAGTGAAACGGAACTGGCGCGTGATGTGGAATATTTATATAACCTCTGGGCAGCCCTTGCTGCCCGGGCCAAACGGTCGCCGGCGCCGACCTTGCTTTACCGCGACGTAGATTTAGCGATTCGCATTGTGCGCGATTATTTGGATGACGATGTGACCGAGGTGGTCATTGATAATCGCGATGCCTACGGGCGGGTGTGCGACCTCTTGCAGCATCTGGCGCCGGCGGCGCTGGCGAAAGTAAAGTTTTATGAAGACCCGGAAGATGTTTTTGTCCACTATGGTATTGCCGCTGACTTGAGCCGCTTGCTCAAACGGGAGGTGGAACTGGCCTGCGGCGGTTTTCTTGTTATTGACCAGACCGAAGCGCTTACGGTAATCGATGTCAATACCGGCCGATTTGTCGGCGATACCAGCCTTGGTGATACGGTCTTCCGGGTTAATATGGAGGCGGCGGCGGAAATTGCCCGCCAGCTCCGGTTGCGCGACATTGGGGGCATTATAATTGTCGATTTTATCGACATGGCCAAGGAAGAACATAAACAGACCGTACTCGCTTTTTTGGCGGAAAAAATGCGTCAGGATCGCACGCGCTCCAAGATTTTGGGTCTTACCAGCCTGGGACTGGTGGAAATTACCCGCAAGAAGGGACGACCGGACCTGAATAGTCTTATGTATAGTGAGTGTCCCTGCTGCGAAGGACGGGGACGAATTCAGTCGCCAGAGACGGTGGCCATTAATATCCGCCGGCGTCTGCGCCAGGCGGCGGCGCAGCGCAAACTGGCATCGCGCCTGGTTATTCAGGCCCACCCGCAGGTTGTGGAAATATTATCCCGCCAGGGCGAATTGGCGCGACTGGAGCGGGATTTGGCGCGAAAACTTACACTTGAGGCGGTGCCGACCATGCACCCCGAATGCTACTCTATTTTATATGATAAAGAATGACTGGGCTTCATTGACAAAGCCTATTTGGGCTGGTAGAATTAATTGATGTAGGCACTGGCCTGCTTTCAACCGCTCGGAGAGGTGGGAAAAATCCGGAAGGATACCGTATCCGGCGAGTCTATCGCAAGGGAGGTGTAGCAATGTACGCAATTATCGAGACTGGCGGCAAACAATACCGTGTAGCCGAAGGCGATGTACTGACGATTGAAAAAATTGACGCCGGTGAAGGGGAAACGATCGATTTCGACCGTGTTCTCACCGTTGTGAAAGACGGCGAAGTACTTATCGGCAAACCGATGGTGGCTGGTGCGAAAGTAACCGCCAAAGTGCTGGAACATGGTAAAGGCAAGAAAATTTTAGTCTTCAAATATAAAGCTAAGTCCAACTACCGCAGACGGCAAGGCCATCGTCAGCCCTTTACCAAAGTTGTAATTGAGAAGATTCACGCCTAACCATGATTAGGGTGGAGATAGTTCGTAACCGTGCCGGTTCGATTGAAAGTTTTTGTGTTACCGGCCATGCTAATACGGCGCCGCACGGTGCGGATATCGTTTGCGCCGGCGTATCGGCGCTGACGGATTCGGCGGTGCTCGGTCTCGAGCGTTATCTTGGCCGCAAGCTGACCTTGCAGGCCGGCTCAGGTCTTCTGGCCGTGAAATTGGCGGCGCCGCCTGATGAGCGGACGGACGCCATTTTGGAAACTATGCTGCTAGGTATTAAGGAAATTGCCCGCTTATATCCGCGCATTGTCCGGATTGTTGAACACGGGAGGTGAAACACGTGTTTAAGTTTAATCTTCAGCGTTTTGCCCATAAAAAAGGTGTTGGCAGCTCGCGCAACGGCCGCGATAGTGAATCGAAACGTCTTGGCGTAAAGCGCCATGCCGGTGAGGTTGTCACCGCCGGCAGCATTTTGGTGCGCCAACGTGGTACGCATTTCCATCCGGGCGTTAACGTCGGTATTGGCAAAGACGATACCTTGTACGCCAAAATTGCCGGACGGGTCGCTTTTGAACGGAAAGGGCGCTACAACCGGCAGGTAAGCGTATATCCTTTGGAAAGCGAACAAGCCATGTAATGAGATAATACCTGCGGCTGACCGCAGGTATTATTTTTTTCTACACCGGTAGGAATTTTGTATTTTAGCGCGAAAGAGTCAAGCAAAGTGCCAATAATCCGGAAGGAATGATATCAATGGCTACCGGCGAGATATGTTCCGAACTTCTCCGCTTACTGAAACTGCAGCGCCATGACTTTATTAATCACCTACAGATTATCCATGCCATGTTGCAGCTCGGGCGGGTGGAAAAGGCGCTCAGGTATATCGAAGACTTGTCGCGCGACCAGGCGCTGGTCACTGACCAGTTGGCCAGCCACAAAGAGCTGGCCAATTGCCAGCGGAAAACCGGAACGTGATTATTTTTTGGCAAAAAGTGCATATTACTTATTACTTGCCAGATATGGCCCACTGGCCAAACGAAAAGTCAAAGGGGATTTTGAATGTTTATCGACCGTGCGAGGATTTTTGTTAAGGCTGGCGACGGCGGCAACGGCATGTCCAGCTTCCGGCGGGAAAAGTACGTGCCCAAAGGCGGGCCGAGTGGGGGGGACGGCGGCCGCGGTGCTGACGTTTACCTTGTTGTTGACGACAGCCTTAATACATTGATTGATTTTCGCTATAAACGTAAATTTCAGGGAGAAAACGGCGGTGCCGGCGGTTCCGGCAACAAGCACGGCAAAGACGCCGAAGACCTGATCATCAAGGTGCCGCCAGGCACCATTGTCCGCGATGAGGCTACCGGCGAAGTGATCGCCGATTTAACCGAGAACGGGCAGCAGGCATTGGTGGCCAAGGGCGGCCGCGGCGGCCGCGGCAACGCCCGCTTTGTTTCCAGTGTTAACCGTGCTCCCACATTTGCGGAAAAAGGCGAGCCTGGCGAAAGCCGTTGGCTTATTCTGGAACTGAAAGTGTTGGCCGATGTGGGGCTGGTTGGTTATCCCAGCGTCGGCAAATCAAGCATTCTGGCCCGGGTGTCGGCGGCCAAACCGGAGATTGCCGCCTATCACTTTACCACGCTGACACCGGTGCTGGGGGTCGTCAGTGTCGGCGAAGGGTACAGCTTTGTGCTGGCCGACATTCCGGGATTAATTGAGGGTGCTCACGCCGGTGTAGGGCTTGGCCATGATTTTCTGCGCCATATCGAACGGACCAAAGTGCTAATTCATGTCCTTGACGTATCGGGCATTGAGGGGCGCGACCCTATTGACGATTATCACAAGATTAACGAGGAACTCCGGTTGTATAACGAGAAACTGGCCCGGCGGCCGCAAATTATTGCCGCCAACAAAATGGATTTGCCGGAGGCACAGGCGAATTACAAACGGGTTGCCGAGTACATGGCGCGGGAAGGACGGGAGATTTATCCCATTTCGGCGGCCACCGGCGACGGTCTTCCGCTCTTGATGCAGCGGGCCGCCCAGCTTTTGGCCGAGTACCGGGAAGAGCCGGAAGCGGCCGAAGAGGTAAAAGTGTACACTGCTCAGCCGGAAGAGCCGTTTACGATTCGGCGCGATGACGACGGCGCCTTTGTAGTCGAAGGCAAAAACATCGAGCGGCTGATCGCCATGACTAACTTTGCCAATGACGAGGCAGTGCGCCGCTTTCAGCAAATCTGGCGGAAGCTGGGCATTGACGATGCGCTGCGCGAGCGGGGGATCCAAGAAGGGGATACGGTACGCATCCGCGGCGTGGAATTTGAATTCAGACCATAGGAGGAGTTTATACAATACGATGTTAACAGGTAAACAAAAACGCTTTTTACGGGCTAAAGGGAGTGTTATCGACCCGGTCGTCCAAATCGGCAAGGCCGGAGTCGTCGGCTCAGTGGCCGTCAGCACCGAACAGGCCCTGCTGGCCCGGGAACTGGTCAAGGTGCGGGTGTTGCGCAACTGTCCGCAAGAACCGACCGCGGCCATTGCGGCCCTGGCCGCAGCCGTTGGCGCCGAGGTCGTCCAGGTTATTGGTCGCAATGGCCTGTTATATAAACGCAACCCCGAAAAAAGTAAAATTGAACTGCCTTAAGAGGTATGGATGGGGGAGAGGGTATGCTTACGCGAAACAGCCTTGCCGCGGCTCGGCGCATTGTCGTCAAGGTAGGCACCAGTACGCTTACCCATAGCACCGGTAAGCTGAACTTACTCCGCATTGAACGGTTGGTAAGAGAACTGTCCGACCTGGCTAACCAGGGGAAACAAATAATTTTAGTTACATCAGGCGCGGTTGGCGCCGGCATGGACCGGCTGGGCCTTAAGGAAAAGCCGAAAACTATCCCGGAAAAACAAGCGGCGGCGGCGGTGGGGCAAGGTATTCTTATGCACACCTATGAAAAACTGTTCGGTGAATATGGCCAGACGGTAGCGCAGGTACTCTTGACGCGGGAAGATTCGGTTAACCGCAAGCGCTACGCCAACTCCCGCAACACCTTGCTGACCCTGCTTAATATGGGCGTCATTCCCATCATCAATGAGAACGACGCCGTTGCCATTGATGAGCTAAAAATCGGCGATAATGACACTTTGTCGGCGATGGTGGCCAGTATTGTCGATGCCGACGTGCTCATTATCCTTTCCGACGTGGAAGGTGTATATACCGCCAACCCGCAAACCAACCCCGATGCCGCGCTGATCGGCGAAATCCGTGAAATTACCCCGGACGTGGAGGCTTTGGCCGGCGGTCCGGGTACCGTGCGGGGCACCGGCGGCATGTATACAAAGATCCAGGCCGCGAAAATCGCCATGAGTTCCGGCGTAATGATGGTTATTGCTTCCGGCAGCCGCGACGGCGTGGTTCGGGAAGTACTGAGCGGCGCCGAGATAGGCACCTTGTTTGTGCCGAAAGAAAGCCGTCTGCAAATTCGCAAACGATGGCTCGCCTTCGGCGCCCGCATTCATGGCGCCATAACGGTAGATGAAGGGTGTGAACAGGCGCTGCTAAAAGGCTCGAGCGTGCTTGCCGCCGGCATCAGGGCGGTAGAAGGCGATTTTGAACAGGGTAACACCGTTCGGGTGCTGTCCATCACCGGCCGGGAAATTGCCCGGGGGATAACCAATTACAGCGCCGAGGATACCCGCAAAATCATGGGCGCTCATACCAACGAGATCGCCGGCATTCTGGGCTATAAGCTTTATGATGAGGTCATTCACCGTGACAACATGGTACTATTAGTGGGAGGGGGCAAAACATGATGGACTACCGGGCTGAACTGGAGGCGAAGGGGAGTAGAGCCAGGCAGGCGGCGCGCAAGCTGGCAACTTTACCGTCAAATATCAAAAATCAGGCATTGCTAAATATGGCCGATGCCTTGGAAGAACACCAGGAAACGCTGCTGGCGGCCAACGCCCGTGACATGGAGACCGGGCGGGCCAAAGGCCTTAGCGCTGCCCTGCTTGACCGGCTGCTTTTAAACGGCAGTCGCATCAAGGCCATGGCCGAGGGGCTGCGGCAAATCGCCGCCCTGCCTGATCCGGTGGGGGAAGTGCTCGGCATGTGGCGACGTCCCAATGGCCTGGAAATTGGCAAAGTGCGGGTGCCGCTCGGCGTCATCGGCATTATTTACGAGGCCAGGCCCAATGTTACGGTCGATGCCGCCGGGCTGTGCCTCAAGGCGGGCAATGCGGTAATCTTGCGCGGCGGGTCGGAAGCCATCAATTCCAATATCGCGATCACCCAGGTAATTACCCGGGCGGCGCAAGCAGCCGGCATTCCGGAAGGGGCTATCCAGCTGATTGAGACTACCGACCGGCAGGCCGTCAATGCCTTACTGCGCCTAAACCGCTATCTCGACGTCATCATCCCCCGCGGCAGTGCGGGCCTTATTCAAACCGTCGTGGAAAACAGTACTATCCCCGTTATTGAAACCGGTATCGGCGTATGTCACACCTTTGTCGACGCCAGTGCCGATTTGGCTATGGCCCAGGAAATTGCCTTCAATGCCAAGGTATCCCGGCCGGCGGTGTGTAACGCAATGGAAACGCTGCTGGTACACCGGGCTATAGCAGCCGAATTTCTGCCGCCGGCATTGGAGCGGCTACACCAGGCCGGAGTGGAACTGCGGGGGTGCCCGGAAACGCGGTGCTACCATCCGGCGGTCAAACCGGCCACCGAGGAGGACTGGGCGACCGAATATCACGACCTGATTTTGGCGGTCAAAGTAGTAGGCAATCTGGATGAGGCGCTGGAACATATCGCTACCTATGGAACACGCCATTCCGAGGCCATTGTCACGCGCGATTACGACAACGCCCGGCGTTTTCTGCAGGAAGTGGACGCGGCGGCGGTCTATGTCAATGCTTCGACGCGCTTTACCGACGGCTTTGAGTTCGGTTTTGGCGCCGAAATCGGCATCAGCACCCAAAAGCTGCATGCCCGCGGGCCCATGGGGCTGCCCGAATTGACCAGCATCAAGTATATTGTTTACGGCAGCGGACAAATTCGCTAAACGTCGAGGGCTTCTGTCAAACGACAGGAGCCTTTTGCATTCTGTAGCTGTTCCCTTGGCGGCGGTCCAGATTGACTAGTCAGTCATGAATTCGTACAATGAAGTTAAAGATGTTAGCTTCAGAACCAATAGACCGGATAAAGTGGAGGGGAGCACGCTATGCAGGCCCTATGGCGCAACCTGCTGCAGCACAAAAAATGGTGGATCTTGTTAATAGTCATCGCGGTGGCGGTTAAATTCGGTACGCCACTTTTGAGGACAGAAACGAAACCGGCGATAGCTGGTCGCTCGGTGGCGGTGGAACGCGGTGACATTACATCAGTCGTATCTGCGACCGGAACAATCAAGCCGGTAAACAGTGTAGACATCAGCTCCAAAATAACAGGGTTGATTAAGGAAGTACGGGTAGCGGAAAATGAGCAGGTGAAAGCCGGCCAGGTTTTGGTTGTTTTGGATGACACCCATCTGCGGGCGCTTGTTAACCAGGCCGAGGCCCGTCTGGCCAATGCCGCCGCTAACTTGGAACGCTTGCAGCGGCTGGCGGCTATCGGTGCGATTTCCCAGCAGCAATTGGACGCCGCCCGTATGGATTATAATGTGGCGAAAGCCGCCTACGACGATGCGCAGTCGCAGCTCGAGGATACGACCATCAAGGCGCCGATTGACGGCAAAGTCATCGGCAAACCTATTCCCGCCGGTCAGACCGTGGCGCCGGGTATTTCAACCCCGATGGTGCTAATGACCATCGCGGATATGTCGAAAATGCAGATCGAAACCCAGATTGACGAGTCTGATATCGGCAAAGTAAAAGTGGGCCAAAAAGCCACGTTCACGGTCGACGCTTACCCTGGCCAGACCTTTACCGGCGTGGTGTCCAGTATTTCGGAAAAGGCGTCCATTCAACAAAACGTCGTCTATTATCCCGTCATTATTGATGTGGAAACAGGCGCCGAGCTGCTTAAGCCCACCATGACGGCTCGGGTTTCCATCTTGGTGGGTGAGAGCAAGAATACGCTCTTAGTGCCGCTCATGGCGGTTAAAGAGAATAAAGGCCAACGTTATGTACAAGTACTGCGCGACGGTCAGCCCCAAAATATTCCGGTCACCACCGGACTGACGAGCGACGATAAAATAGAGATTACCAGCGGCTTGGCCGAAGGCGACCTGGTTCTGCTGCCGCAGGCCAAGCAGCCGGCCGCGCCGCCCAATGCCCTCAGGCGGTTTTTAGGCCGTTAGCAGGGGTGGCGACATGAGTATTAATCTGAAAGAAATTACCAAAATATACCATATGGGCGACCAGGTAGTGCATGCTTTAGCCGGCGTAACGCTGGACATTGCCGCCGGTGAGTTTACGGCCATCATGGGCCCGTCCGGTTCCGGCAAATCGACGCTGATGAATATCCTTGGTTGTCTTGATCGACCAACTAGCGGCTCTTACCGGCTGGACGGACAGGAAGTCGCCAGCTTAAGTGACGATGAACTGGCGGTCATCCGCAATCAAAAAATTGGTTTTGTGTTTCAGAACTTTAATTTACTGCCGCGCATGTCGGCCCTGCAAAATGTAGCGCTGCCGCTTGTCTACGCCGGGAAAGCCAAACATGAGCGATTAGAGCGCGCGGCACGGGCTTTAACCATGGTCGGCCTTGAACACCGTTTGCACCACCGTCCCAACGAATTGTCGGGTGGCCAGCGGCAGCGGGTGGCCATTGCCCGCGCGCTGGTCAACAATCCGACTATCCTGATGGCCGACGAGCCGACCGGTAACCTTGACACCAAGTCAGGGGACGAGATCATGCAAATCTTTACCGAACTGAACCGGCAAGGACGGACCATTATCCTAATCACGCATGAACCAGACATTGCCGCCTTTGCCCGCCGCATCATTCATATTCGCGACGGACAGGTCGTGCGGGACGAAAGGCGATAGGGGGAGGAAAGCGACGTGTTTTGGGAAAGCGTCCTTATTGCCCTCGAAGGGTTAAAAGCCAATAAGTTGCGCTCTATTCTCACCATGCTGGGCATCATTATCGGCGTTGGCGCCGTTATCGCCATGGTGTCCATCGGCTTGGGCGTGCGGGAAAAGGTGCAAAACTCTATTGCTGGGCTTGGCAGTAATCTGCTTATTGTCACCCCGGGAGCGACGTCGCCCACCGGTGTCCGGCTGGCGGCCGGCTCGAGCACTACGCTGACGAACAAGGATGCCCAGGCCATTGCCCGGGAAATCGCCGGGGTCAGTATGGTCGCTCCCAGCGTCAGTCGGCAGTATCAAATCGTTTACGGCAACAAAAACTGGATCACCAACGTGCAGGGGACAACGCCGGAGTTTCTCGCTGTTCGCAATTTTACAATGGAAACGGGAACTTTTTTTACCAATCAAGACGTCGATACGCGTGCCCGCGTGGCCGTACTGGGCAAGACGGTGGCGGAAAATCTCTTTGGGGACATCAGCCCTGTCGGGCAGACCATCAGAATAAACAAAGCCCCGTTTCGCGTTATCGGCGTGCTGGAAGCTAAAGGTCAATCGGCAGGCGGCGCCGATCAAGATGATCTGGTTGTTATTCCCTTGACGACGGCGCAGGAGAGGATGCTGGGGATTACTTATCTGCACAGCATTAGTGTGCAAGCAGCAAGCCCGGAAGTAATCAACCAGGTGCAGGAGGATATTACCACCCTCCTGCGAACGCGCCACCGGCTGGGGCCGAATGTTCCCGACAACTTCACGGTGCGCAACCTGGCGGCCGTTATGGCCACTGCCGAGGAAACCACCCGAACAATCACGCTGCTGCTGGGGAACATTGCCGCCATTTCTCTCTTGGTTGGCGGCATCGGCATCATGAATATCATGCTGGTGTCGGTAACGGAGCGGACGCGGGAAATAGGCATCCGCAAGGCCCTTGGCGCTACTTACCGCAATATTTTGCTTCAGTTTTTGATTGAAGCGGTCATTATTGGCGTGACCGGCGGCCTGATCGGTATTGCCGTGGGAATAGGCGGGGTGTATGTCATTTCGGTTCTTGCCGAATGGAATACGGTGATCTCATTTGCGGCTATCATCATGGCGTTTGGTTTTTCCGTACTTGTCGGCCTATTTTTCGGCATCTATCCCGCCCGTAAGGCAGCGCTGCTTGATCCCATCGAGGCTCTGCGGTATGAATAAATTTTGTTTCTGGTACAATAAAAGACATAACCGGCGAAAGGAGTCGTTTATGGGGTACATTTACGCCTTATGGAATTATCTAAAAACGGACAAGGCCCGCTATGATCTGATGGACTATATTCGGGCCGCTGTCATTATTGGCGCGGTCATGGCCATGGTGCGCGTGCTGGCGGACATCCTTCTTTAGCCCGCCATTTTGTTTCTTCCAAGTAGGACAACACTCTGCTATAATAGGGAAAGAACTTATTCATAGCAGGGAGAGGGCCAAATGGCGGAGTGTAAGACACGGATCGGCATTATGGGCGGTACTTTCGATCCCATTCACATTGGTCATCTTGTGACGGCGGAAGCAGTCCGGATTGAGTTCGGCTTGGACAAAGTGCTTTTCATTCCGGCTGCTAATCCGCCGCATAAGCAGCATGCGCAGGTAACGCCGGCGATTCACCGTTATATTATGACGGTTATGGCGACCTATTCCAACCCCAGTTTTTTTGTATCGCCCATCGAGCTTGAGCGACCAGGCCCATCCTATACCATTGATACAGTACGGGCCCTTATTGACCAATATGGCGAAAAATCGGATTTCTATTTCATTACCGGCGCCGATGCCATTGCCGACTTGCCAACCTGGAAAGACATTGACGAACTGCTCGGTTTGTGCCATTTCGTCGCTGCTACCCGGCCCGGATGCATCAGCATGATCGATGCGGTCATTCGCCGGTTCGGGGCCAAAGGCCGTCAGCGTATTCACCGGCTATCCACGCCGGAGCTCGAGATTTCGTCTACCGATATCCGCGAGCGCGTAAAACTTGGGCGGTCGATTAAATACATTGTCCCCGAAAGCGTGGAGCAGTATATTCTTAAAGAAGGCTTATACCGTAGCTAGCAGTGTGCCAAATTAAGGCAGGCATAAATTACGGAGAATCGTAAATAATGAAAATGTAAACATCATTCCAATTCGCGAAAGAGGTGATTCTCCGCATGGCAAAAACTCTGTATGTCGGCAATCTTCCTTGGGGAACTACTGAAGCGGCTCTTGCTGATGCTTTCCGGCCGTATGGCACTGTATACTCCAGCCGTATCATTATGGATAAGGAAACAGGGCGCTCCCGGGGGTTCGGCTTTGTCGAAGTAGCCGATGAAGATGCTGAAAAAATGGTTACGGCAATGAATGGCTCAGAGCTTGGCGGTCGCCAGATTGTCGTCAACGAAGCCAAACCGCGCCAAGAGTAAGTACTGAGCAAGCGCCAACTTGATATAGGGAAAGAGCCTCCTTGCGGGGGCTTTTTATTTTTAGAGGAATAATGGGAGAAAAGGGCGAATTTTGCTGTGGGTGAAAGTTATGGATTACGAACAAATTAAGGCAAATTTGGCACGGCGCCTAACGCCTAAGCGACTGGCTCATTCCGTAGGTGTAAGCGAAACATCCGCCTGGCTTGCGGAAAAATACGGCGCTGACGTCCGTCAGGCGCGGCTGGCCGGTCTGGTGCATGACTGCGCCCGGGAGATGACCAGCAATAACCTATTGCAATTGGCTGAGGCCTTTGGTATAGTGGTGAATGATGTCGAACGGCAGGAGCCTGTTTTGCTTCACGCCCCTGTCGGGGCGGCGCTGGCTGAACGGGAATACGGCATCCGCGACCCCCAAATCCTGCGGGCGATTGCCCTGCATACCACCGGCGGCGCAGATTTAACATTGTTGGATAAAATTATCTACCTTGCCGATTTTATCGAGCCTCATCGCGATTTTCCCGGCGTAGACAAGCTGCGTTCGCTGGCGCGAATCGATTTGGACGCGGCAGTACTTGCCGCATATGACCAGACGCTGCAGTATATTGTCGGTCGCCGTGCCCTGCTCCACCCGGCTACGGTAGAAGGCCGCAACCAGTTGCTGATAAAGCTGAAATAGTATTTGTGCATTTGTCTTGGGAGAGGAGGATGACTATGCGCAAAACGCGACGTCGCATCCGCTGGTCCCGCGTCTTTTTGCTACTCTTGGTGATTGCTGCTCTAACCATTTCGTTGGCCGGCGCGGCTCTTTACGCCTATGAAACTTTTTTTGCGGCGCCGGTGACCGCGCGGCAGACGCCGGCGCCGGGGTCGTCCCTGCCTTCTGCTGATAAGCTTAATAAACGCATAAACGTGTTGCTTTTGGGGGTTGATGACGGCGATACCGAAACACCGGGGGCTCCCCGACGCTCCGATACGATGATGGTAGCCAGCGTCAATCCGGATGACGGCACGGTTAGCCTGCTATCCATTCCCCGTGATACGCGGGTGGTCATTCCCGGACACAAGGGTTATGATAAAATTACCCATGCCTTCGCCTACGGTGGGCCACAGCTTGCCGTCCGTACTGTCGAAGAACTGCTCGCCATTCCGATTCACTATTATGTGGTCGTTGATTGGCGGGGGTTCATAAAGTTGATTGATATTCTGGGCGGCGTCGATCTTTATGTGGAAAGTAACATGGATTATGAAGATCCCTATGCCGGTTTGAAAATTCATTTGGATAAAGGTTATCAGCATCTGGATGGCCAAAAGGCAGGTCAGTACGTTCGCTTTCGCCATGACGAGCTGGGGGATATTGGTCGCGTGCAGCGCCAGCAGCGATTTTTGAAGGCGCTGGCCAATGAAATGCTGCAGGTTGGGACCATTTTTAAACTGCCGGCTTTGGTGTCAACCATTGATCAGTATGTTGAGACCGACATGAGCCTGTTTACGATGATGAGGTTGGCTAACAGCCTTAAAGGACTGCCGGCCGGCGGTGTGCGTACCGAAGTACTGCCTGGTAATTTTGCCACTATCGACGGTCTCAGTTTTTGGGTAGTAGACAAAGAACAGACCAAACGCATTGTAGAAAAAATGTTTACGGTAAAAACTACCAATGTTGGCCAACTGCCGACCCGTTAAACCAACAACCTGCGGTTTTCAGCCGCAGGTTGTTGGCCTGTTCAAATTCCCGGCCTTGAGGACAGCCAGGCTTGCACCGGCGCTAAAAGCCAGGCGCGCAAGTTTTCCGAGAGGAGCCTTGGCGTTTGAAGAGAATAGAATATTATAAGATGAAGAAGCTAAATTAGAGTTACTCATTTGCAGGAGGTAGAGTAATGACTGATACACCCATTCATATGCCGGAACTGGTTGCCGCCGCGGCCAGTGATAAAAAAGCCCGTGATATTGTAATCCTTGATGTGCAAGGCATATCGCCCGTGACCGATTATTTTGTTATTTGCAGTGCCAACACCAGCACGCAAGTCCAGGCTATTGCCGACAATATCGAGGAAAAACTTGAGGAGAAAGGCGTTAAGCCTTTGCACAAGGAAGGATACCGCGAGGCACGGTGGGTGCTATTAGACTACGGTTCCTGCGTGGCCCATATCTTTGTGGAAGAGGACCGGCGGTTTTACAACCTTGAACGGCTGTGGGGCGATGCAAAAGCCAAGGTGTACCATGAATAGTCGCTCTAAGTCTATGACCGCGCCCCGACTGGAGCCCGGGCAGGTAGTAACGCTGAAAGTAGCACGGCAGACAGATCTGGGAGCTTTTTTGGATGCCGGCACCGGCCGGACGGCAGATGACATTTTGCTGCATAAAATGCAGCAAACGGCGGCGGTAGCAGTCGGGGAAGAAGTTAAAGTTTACTTATATCGCGATCCCAAAGGCCGTTTAGCTGCCAGTATGCGTTTGCCACAGATGCGGCCTGGACAGATTGCCAGGGTAAAAGTGATTAATGTCACCCGGGATGGAGCTTTTGTCGATATCGGGGCGGAGCGGGGCGTATTTATGCCTTTTGCCGGTATGCGCGGCCGGGTAAAGCGCGGCGACCGGGTATGGGTCAAGCTGTATACGGACAAGTCCGGACGGCCGGCGGTCACGATGGACGTGGACGAAGAAATCGCCCGGGCGGCACGGCCGGCTCAGGATATAAAAATTGGAGATCAGGTTACCGGCACCATTTATAGTGAAGGGGAAAGCGGTTTCTTTTTATTTACCGCCGAACGTTACATCGCTTTTCTCCATAAAGACGAGGTTACCAGGCCGCTGAGAATGGGCGAGGAGATTACCGTCAGAGTGACGTATCTTCGTCCTGACGGCCGTATCAATGTTTCGATGCGGCCGCAAAAGGAAGATGCCATTGACGTAGATGCCCAAAACATTTTGGCCATGCTGCGCTCGCGCGGCGGTAAGATGCCTTACAGCGACGATACGGCACCGGAAGTGATCAAAGAAAAGTTTCAGATCAGCAAAGCTGCCTTTAAACGCGCGCTAGGACGCCTCATGAAAGAAGGGCTTGTCGTTCAGCGGGAAGGCTGGACATACCTGGCCGGGCAAGAGCATGAAGGAGCGGGAAAGCAGCCGTAGGGCTTGCTTTCCCGCGGTAAACTCAAGAAAAATTTTTATAACAAAACTGTTGACATTATGTCGCGTAATACGATATAATAACCAATGTCGGCGGAACATGCGGCGACAAAATGATAAAGAGTATGGGGATATAGCTCAGTTGGGAGAGCGCTTGAATGGCATTCAAGAGGCCAGGGGTTCGACTCCCCTTATCTCCACCAAGTAAAATTAAGGTCTGCGAGGTGCCTACCACGTAGGCCTTAATTTTTTATATTTACTAACAATCTGGTATGCAAGCATACCGGATTTAGCAAAGGGCAAAGGTTTGTGTAGGTCTTGCTCAAAACAGTTACTCATTTTGTCAAAGGCAACGTTGAAGCGGCAACCAAGCGGCATTTCAAAAAGAAGTTGCCCCTTAGTTTCCATTGTATCCACGGTGTGGGTCCTGGATCGCATTTGCTTTAAAGCGGGTATAATTGTGCAGAAACCGGAACTCCAAATCTTCCGATATATGTCGGAAGTTGTTTATTTTTGCGCATTGTATTTTGCTTACGGCTATAATATTATGAAATTACCAGTGGCTCTCTTTTCCACGACGGAATGAAAAGAGGCGGTATTGGTGACAAAAGCGTTAGTATGGCATTATGCCATTCATCTGGCGAAACTTTTTACCGTCGGCTATATTTTTTACCGGCTAGGGAAGAAGTTTCATGCTACTAACCCCTATTGGCATTACCTGATACCAATTTGGAACTATGTCATTTTGTGCCGCTGCGCAAGGATATCGCCTTATTACGCAGTAGGTTACCATGCCGCCTATTTTGCGGCTTCCGTTTTGCGACTAGTGGCCGAATATCTCAAGGAGCCGGCGTTGGCGAATATTTGGCTTTGTCTGTTTATTCTTTGTATTCTTGCCGAGGCGGAGATTTTTGGCAACCTGGCAGAACGTCTGAAAAAAGACTTTTGGCTGTACGGCTTAAGTGGATTTATGGCCTATTTTCCGTTGGCCTTGCTTGTTTTGTCCAAAAATGAGCCGGAAGAGGCGCTGCGGGCGCAGCCACCTCTTCCGGACAATAGAAGTGACTATCACGTGTATTAACCGGCTAAAGGCCGGTTATCGATTTTTCGATAAAAACTAAGGGCGGAGGAGTACAAACTCCTCCGCCCAAATGCCCCATCCCTACAGATAACATCGACCGAAAACTAACCAAGATTAAGTCGATCCGGTAACTCTGGGGAATGGTATCACGCGGCTTAAGTGAGGGTTAAATACAGAGAGACACTATCCCGGTTTCAATCCAAGAAAAACACTTGACCAAACTTGCAAGGGTTTAAACCAGAGAAAGTAGGGATGGTGCTTACTTAAAGCATAGCACGATCTGACAAAAAACGCAATACTTATCTGAAAATTTTCGCTGTTTTTGCGGCCTTGCCCGAAATTTTCGCGGCAGGTAGTACACCAGCCGTTGACTTACCTGTCCGTCTATTGTAAATTAAGGGAAAATATGCGAAGGGAAGGGATGGGTTAAGCATGGACAAGATCAATTGGGGGATTATTGCCACCGGCACGATTGCGAAAAAGTTTGCCGCCACGATTGCCCAGCTCGCTGACTGTGGCGATGTTTTAGCGGTTGCTTCCCGCCAAAAAGAGACGGCTTACAGGTTTGCCAGTGATTATAACATACCTAGAGCATATGACAATTATCTGGACCTGGTGCAAGATCCTGATATCGATGTCGTATATATTGCTACTCCCCATGCGCAGCATTATGAAAATGCGAGACTGTGTCTTGAGCACGGTAAACATGTTCTTTGCGAAAAATCGTTTACCGTCAATGCTGCGCAAGCTGTCAAACTTATCCAACTGGCCAAAGCAAAAAAGCTGTTTCTTATGGAAGCCTTTTGGACAAAGTTTCTTCCCGGGTACCAACTGCTTAACAAAACTATTGCCGAAGGGGCAATCGGGACAATAACACATTTTCGCACCCAGTATGGTTTTGCCCCAACCGGCGCCCGGTACGTGCGGAAGTTTGATCCCAATCTGGCCGGTGGGGCGCTTTTAGATATCGGGGTGTATGCCATAGGCGTGGCCGCCATGATTTTGGGTTACAATCCTAAACAAGTACACGCCAGCGCTATTATAGGTGAATACGGAACAGATAAATTTGACAGTATTATGCTGCAGTATGAAAATGGCATAACAGCGCATTTAATTACCACGATTGGTTTAGATATTGGCTCACAGGCTGTTATCTTTGGCACAGAAGGCTATATCATCCTGCCAAACTTTTCGGCGCTGCAGGAATTTACGGTCGTTAAGAGCGATAAGACTACATACACTCTCGCTTCTCCGTTTGAGATTAACGGCTTTGAATATCAAATCAGAGAAACTGAAAGGTGTATTAAGGCTGGGCAGCTTGAAAGTCCGATAATGACCCATCAAAATACTCTGGATGTAATGCGGCTTATGGATGAGGTGCGAGCTATTTGGGGGCTTAAATTCCCTTGTGAAAATTAGGTGTACGGTTCGGTTCCCCAAAAAATCAACCGGGCTAAACGGTCGCCCGGTTTTATAATGTAGGTAATAATGTATAAATATAGATGGAAGAAGCAGGAAACAAAGTTTTGCGGTTGAATTAAGTTCAAAAATGCTGATGAAAGGTGAGAGATGATGGGCGCGTGGTATAAAGAGCTTAAAGTTGCCATTACGGTAATCGACAAAGAGGGCAAAATAGTGGAGATGAACGATAAGGCCTGCCAAGTGTTTGAAAAATACGGCGGTAGCCAGCTTATCGGTCAAAACGTATTTTCCTGCCATTCCGAGTCTTCACGCCAAAAAATAGCGCGTTTAATCGCCAATCAGGAAACCAATTGTTATACCATTGAAAAAGACGGCGTAAAAAAGCTTATTTATCAGACGCCGTGGTATCAAAACGGCCAAATCGGCGGTTTGGTCGAATTATCACTGGAAATACCCTTTGAGATGCCGCACTTTGTGCGTACATGACTTTCTACCCCGGAAAGTGGCGATCGGAAAGTTGAAAGTGGTAGACCGGTTTTACGTTCCAGCGCATGTGGTGCCGATTTATCGGCATAAATCTTTGCGGTAGGGTTTTTTACTAGCCTGCCTGACCGCTAGCCGTCTGTGTCACTTGATCCCGCAAGACACGTTTCAGGATTTTGCCTGTCTGGTTTTTCGGCAGAGCATCAACGAGAATGAAATCACGGGGGATTTTGTAACCGGCCAGGTTGGCTTGGAGGTATTCCCGGATCGCCCGCTTGTCGAAGGTATAGCCCTCGGCCATGACAAGGTAAGCGCAGGCCGCTTGTCCGCGCAGTTCATCGGGCACACCGATAACAGCCGCTTCGGTTACGCCCGGATAGGCGTATAGAAGTTCTTCGATTTCGCGGGGGTAAATGTTTTCTCCGTTGGATATGATCATATCTTTTAAACGGTCAACGATATAGAAATAGCCTTCAGTATCCTGGTAAGCGAGATCACCGGTGTGGAGCCAACCGTTTTTAAGCGCCCGGGAAGTTTCTAGCGGTAAGTTGAAGTAGCCTTGCATCACACTGGGACCTTTTACCAGTATCTCGCCAACTACGCCGGGTGGCAAAGTTTCGCCGTTTGGGCCGGCGATTTTGACTTCAAGTCCTGGGAGCGCTTTGCCGACCGAGTAGTATTTTGTTTTGTGGGGCGGGTTTAACGTTACGACCGGAGACGCCTCTGAAAGCCCGTACCCTTCAATAATATTTTTTCCGTATTTTTCCAAGAATAATTTTGCTATTTTTTCCGGGAGGGATGCCCCGCCGGATACGAAAAATTTTACGCCAGCCAGGTCCGTCACTTCCCCGGTGCGGACTAAAACGTTATAGATCGGCGGGACGGCATATACTACCGTTACGCCGTATTCTTTTATAGCGGCAAGAGTTTCCTTGGGCGAAAAGGCTTCCAGTATCGTGACTGATGCTCCGCAAAGGAGCGGATTAAGGACGGCACAGGTCCAGGCGAAACAATGGTACATAGGAAGTACACACAGGACATTATCTTCCGCACAAACTGGCAGTACTTCCCGGAAAGCTCCGGCGTTGCTGACAAGGTTTTTATGGGTCAGAACTGCCCCTTTAGGATTGCCGGTTGTCCCCGAAGTATAGATGATTGCACAGGGATGGTCGTCAGTAAAGCCGGTGAGCGGCGGTGTAGCGCCGTCAATAGTTTCTTGAGTCAGGGTTTGTTTGAAATCGGGGATAACGAGCTGGGTTAAATCCTGCGCATAGCCGTAATGTTCAAGCTCGGCAGCCAGGTTCAATTTTTGCGCCGTGACCAGATGCTTCATCTGGGCATCTTTGACAATATAGGCGATCTCGCGGGCGGTAAGCTGAAAGTTAAGTGGCACCACGACGGCTCCCAAGCTTACCACCGCCATGTAGCTATATACAAACTCGACGGAGTTGCGCGAGAATAGACCGACGTTTTCGCCAGGGCGGATACCGGACTTATAGAAAAAATTCCGGTAGTTTTCTACTTGTTCTCGTAGCTGTTTATAGGTTACGTTTTCTTTACCGTAAAAAGCCACGTTATTATCTGTTCCTTGGTTAATAAGCTGGTGAACGAGCAAGCATATACCCCTCTCTTACTGTAAAATTAAGCATGCACATTCGCCATTGTATCCTGAAAAAACAAAAATGTCTAGGAAAACAATGAGGTTTTTAATGCCTGCGTCATGGCTGTGGAATTTAGCGGGCATAGAGAAGGCCATACGGCGAATCTTAAAAAAAGCTATTTACCGGGTGAACGGTAAATAGCTTTTTTTGGATATCAGAAAATATACTATATGTTTTACGCAAATTTTTTTTTACAGGCCTAACCTTTAAGCAGTATCGCCGCTGAATTTTTCGTCTGCAGCTACATACTTTACGCCTGGCGAAGACATATTAAAACTAAAAGCTGGTTTAGCTTGGGCGGAGGTAGTTCAATGGAAAAGATTCGTTACTTTATTACCAAAAATTGCAAGAAATGTGACGCTTGTTTGGAACATTGCCCGGAAGGCGCCGTGAGCGACGGTAAAGACGGGAATATCGTCAATGACAACTGCACCGGTTGCGCTGAGTGCGAAGCGATGTGTCCTAATGGCGCCATTGTCAGGGAAACCGACCCCTACCGCACGATTAACCGGGAGATGGATTCCTTCTTTGGCGGCGGGGCATGGCCGCTGGGTGACCGTAAAAGGTAAATTAGGCGAAACTGTTGACGAAGGGTGGGTTTAGTATGAATGCGATATACCTTGTTTTGATTGCGGCCCTTGTTTTAACGCTGGCCTACCGCTACTACGGCTATTTCCTGGTTACCAAAGTCCTCGTCATCGACCCGCAAAAAACAACGCCAGCCCACCGGTTAAATGATGGGCGTGACTATCTTCCCACCAACAAATGGGTAGTTTTTGGTCACCATTTTGCCGCGATAGCCGGAGCCGGGCCGCTGGTGGGGCCGGTATTGGCCGCTCAGTTCGGTTATGTGCCGGGGATGCTATGGCTGCTGATTGGCGCCGTCCTGGCCGGCGCTGTCCATGATACTGTCATCCTGTTCGCTTCGGTGCGCCATAATGGTCGGTCACTGGCCGAAATTGCCAAAGATGAGGTCAGTAAGGTGACAGGCGTAGCTACCAACTTCGCCGTTCTCCTAATTGTATTGCTGGCCATGGCCGGTCTGGCGATCGTCGTTGTTCATGCTCTTCATGACAATCCTTGGGGCACTTTTACCGTGGCATCGACTATCCCTAGCGCCATGCTTATCGGCATTTATATGCATATGTTGCGGCCCGGGCATATCCGCGAAGCTTCGATTATGGGCGTGATATTGGTGCTGCTGGGCGTCATCGCCGGACCGTATGTAAAAGCGTCTGCACTTGCCAATTGGTTTTTGTATGACGAAAAACAGTTCAAAATCCTGCTGCCTACCTATGGCTTTCTGGCCGCCGTTTTACCGGTTTGGCTGCTGCTTGCGCCCCGCGACTATCTTAGTTCATATATGAAAATAGGCACCATTGCCGCTTTGGCCCTGGGAATTATCATTGTGCGTCCCGAAATTCACGCCGAACCTTTTACCCAGTTTATCAACGGCGGCGGGCCCATAATCCCTGGCCCCGTATGGCCATTTCTGATGATTACCATCGCTTGTGGCGCCATTTCCGGCTTCCATGCCCTCATTGGGTCGGGGACAACGCCGAAACTGATTGATAACGAACGCGATATCCAACTGGTAGGCTTTGGCGCCATGCTGACCGAGTCTTTCGTTGGAGTCATGGCCCTTATCGCCGCCACTGTCCTGTTTCCGGGCGACTATTTCGCCATCAATACGCCCAAAGCCGTTTTCGATCAATTGGCTCCCCTTGGTTATACCATGCAAAAACTGCCCGAACTTTCCGCGCTGGTCGGAGAAAACGTGGCTCACCGCCCCGGCGGCGCCGTTTCGCTGGCCGTTGGCATGGCTTATATCTTTTCCAGCATTCCCGGCTTGAAAGCATTAATGGCTTATTGGTACCAGTTCGCCATCATGTTTGAGGCCTTGTTCATCCTGACCACCATCGATGCCGGCACGCGTGTCGCCCGTTATATCGTTCAGGATACCCTCGGCCGGGTATATGAACCTTTTCGGAAAGTGAATTGGTGGCCGGGCGTGCTTATCACCAGTTTTCTTGTTTCTTTCGGCTGGGGTTACTTGCTCTACGGCGGCAGTGTATCAACCATCTGGCCGATTTTCGGTGTATCTAACCAACTTTTGGCTACCCTGGCGCTGGCCATCGGTACTACTATTATTCTCAAGCATCGCAAGCGCTGGGATTATGCCATGATTACCCTCGTTCCCACCATGTTGCTGTTTGTCACCACGGTAACAGCCGGGGTGCAGTCGGTTATTACCAATTATTGGCCTAAGGGCATGATCCTTAATACCGTGCTTATGGTGCTGATGATCATTGCCGTAATTGTGATTATTGTTGATTCCGCTTACCGGTGGACAAAAATTAAATAGCCCGGCAGGGCTATTTTTTTGTGCGGCAGGTACTGATCGGTTCTGCGCCGAATGATTGAACATCTCTTATGAGGAGGGGGTTTAGTTGGAACAAGTTCTGCCCAATCTCTACCGGGTGGAAGTTCCCTTACCGAACAATCCTTTGCGGGCGCTCAATTCTTATCTGGTCGTTGGACCGCGGCGCAGCCTGCTTATTGATACCGGTCTTAACCGGGAGGAATGTCGCGAGGCCCTGCTGGGGGCGCTGACCGCTTTGGGTATCGACTTGGCAAATATCGACTTTTTCATTACTCATTTACACGCCGATCATTCCGGATTGATTGGTGAGCTCGCCGGTCCAGAGACGACAATATATGCTTCGGCCGCCGATGCGGCGATCATTAACTCCATGGGCATTGTAACCGAGCATTGGGACCGCATGGCCGCCTATGCGCGGCGCAGCGGTTTTCCTGACGAAACCCTGGCGGAGGCTATTCGCAAGCATCCGGGAGTACGGTTTTCCACCCGCCGACCGGTGCCGTTTACAACTGTGCACGAAGGTTATCGCCTGGCTATTGGCGACTATGAATTTACATGCATTACCACTCCCGGACATACAGCCGGCCATGTCTGCCTTTATGAACCTAACCGGAAAATTCTGTTTTCCGGCGACCATATTCTTGACCATATTACGCCCAATATCTCGCTCTGGTCAGACGAAGAAAATGTATTGGCCGTATATCTTGCCAGCCTGGAAAAAGTCCGCCGTCTGCCGGTCAAGCTTGTGCTGCCCGGGCACCGCCGTATATTTTCCGACTGCCGGCGGCGAATTGACGAACTGACTGAACATCATCGGCAGCGCCTTGCGGAAATCCTGGGCATCCTGGAAGAGGGCAACGCCTTCAGTGCTTACGAAGTGGCGGCACGGATGCGGTGGGACTTGTCCTATCCCACCTGGGAAGAATTCCCGCCGCCCCAGAAGTGGTTTGCGGTTGGCGAGGCGATTGCTCACCTGCGGTACTTGGAGAACCAGGGACAAATCCGCCGTGTTGGCTGCGGGCCGGTGATCACCTTCGCACAAAACGAGAACATCCGCACAGGTTAAACCAAAAGAGCTGCCAGAGGTTGGCAGCTCTTAAATAATATCTGGAGACACCGGCCTACGCCATCTACATCAAATCAAAACGGTGATTTTTCGTTCTTTTCGCGTGCAGATAGTCTTCAATCTGTTGCGTCAATAGTTTGTTATTCGCCTCGATCATCTCGGCGACGGCGGCGGTAACATCATGTGTCGTCTGCATTGTTTGCCCCGCGACCTGGAGGAGTTGTTCTTTGTTCATACCCAGCATGGTTTCACCTCCTTGCTCCTATTAGTATGTGCGCTTACTTGACTGTTCCCTCAGAATACCGGCTAACATTATTTAGCAGGTAAAGCAAATTATCATTATCATCACCGGGGGAAAACTAAAAGCGTCGGTTTTAGTCTGGTGGTCAGGAGGTTGATGCGACGAATGGATGCGAGTTTCTGGGTCGGTTTGTTCAGCATTACCACAATCAATTTATTACTAAGCGGTGACAATGCTTTGGTAATTGCTCTGGCCAGTCGCAATCTTCCCGCCCGGCAGCAGCGCTCGGCCGTTTTTTACGGAGGCGCTGGCGCGATTATTCTGCGAATTATCCTGACCTTTATTGCTATTTTCTTATTGCAAATACCATATTTGCAACTATTGGGCGGACTATTACTGCTATGGGTAGCTATTAAGCTTATCAGCGGCGAGGAAAAAACTCATGAGGAAATCGAAGCGGCAAGCAGCTTATGGGCGGCGGTCAAGACTATCTTGGTTGCCGACTTGGTAATGAGTCTTGATAATGTATTAGCCATAGCCGGGATTGCCAAGGGCAACATTCCGCTTCTGGTTATTGGCCTTGGCATTAGTATTCCCATCATTATTGGGGGCAGTAGAGCTATTATGTTGCTGATGGAGCGCTGGCCGGTTGTAATTTTGTTTGGTGCGGCTTTTCTCGGCTGGACAGCCGGGGAAATGGTGCTGGCCGATAAGCAAGTCGGAATTTGGCTGGCGGCCTATCCTTGGGCTCACTGGGCGATCCCGGCGCTGTTTGCCGCCGTCGTGGTTGTCATAGATCTAATCCAAAAGCAACGGGACAGAAAAAGGGGTTCTGCTTAAAGCTACATAAGGCCTAACCTCCCGCTGACAGAGGTTAGGCCTTATTCATAGGTAATGATTACCTGGCAAATAAATCGCTGCTCAAGTACTTCATGCCGCTATCACAGAGGATAGTGACAATCGTTGTTCCTTAGGGGCGTGTTGCCGATGGCCTCGAGGATAGACGAGCAAACTTTGGACCGGTAGTTCATCTACTATTAACTGTTTGGCAGTGCTAAATCCTCCCGGAATTTAATTGGTGACTTTAGCGGAATGTATTGCATAGGATGTAAAAATAGCTACGCTAAGGCCGAAGGAGGGTAAAGCAGTGCGCCATATTGAACTTGTTGATGTCTGCCGCATGGCCCGTGAAGCGCGCGGCGAGATTGACCGCATTTTTCTCCACTGGTCCGCCGGCCATTATGGACAGCCATATCCGGATTACCACATTAATATCGACAAAGAGGGAGAAATCTATACCCCTGTTGAAAGCTTAACCGAAGTGCTCGCACATACCTGGCGGCAAAACACGGGTTCTGTGGGAGTATCCATCCTGTGCTGCGCCTATGCTACATCAAATGACCTGGGACCACAGCCGCCGACAGAACCACAGATTGAGTGCATGGCGCAAATCATCGCCATTTTGTGCCGCGAGCTGGGGCTGCCTATCGATTATGACCATGTGCGTACTCACGCTGAACAGGCGAATATCGACGGCTATGGGCCGGATACTACCTGGGAACGCTGGGACCTCTGGTTTTTGCATAATGGCGACGAACTGGGGAGCGGCGGCGATGTTTTGAGGGGTAAAGCAATTTTTTACCTTGAAAGAGAGTTTCAGGATTTTAATTGTGAATAGAAAAGCGTCCCTGGGGACGCTTTTTTTATGGTGTGTCCGGCATGAACCCAAGCATACTTGGTAAACATGGACGAGCTGCTGTGAAATTGATAGCAGCGAAGATGTATCGGGGAAATAGCTGTTTAAAACAGAGCAGGATAAAAATTGGCACGCACGAATAATTTAGCGGATTAATCATAACCGGCAGGTAACTGTTATTTAAAAGTCAATTCGGACAAAAGGAGGAACAAGGCAACTTGAAGACTTGGAAAAACAATAATCGGATTCCGATAAAATGTTGGACCGATAACATTGAGGACGATTGTTTAAAACAGGCTAATAATCTCGCAAATTTGCCATTTGCTTTTCATCACATCGCGTTAATGCCTGATTGTCATAGCGGTTATGGCATGCCAATAGGCGGAGTGCTGGCAGCTCGTAATGTAGTCGTACCAAATGCCGTGGGCGTTGATATTGGGTGCGGCATGGTTGCGGTTAAAACTTCAGCTAGGGAAATCACTACAGAGCAGGTTAAGAAAATACTGGGTAAGGCCAGAGAAGTTATTCCTGTAGGATTTAAGCATCATAAAGAGCCACAAGAGAGCGATGTTTTTAAAGAGGCGCCTAACCATATTCCTATAATTAGGCAAGAGTTACAATCTGCTAAGTACCAGTTGGGAACTTTAGGCGGTGGCAATCATTTTATCGAAATTCAAAAAGGCGACGATGGTTTTATCTGGTTAATGATTCATTCGGGTAGCCGAAATTTAGGTAAAAAAGTGGCTGACTACTACAATAATAAAGCTGTTGAGTTAAATAAAAAATGGCGCTCGGAAGTACCTAAAGAGTGGGACTTAGCCTTTTTGCCCACCGATACAGCAGAAGGGCAAAATTACATTGAAGCTATGAACTTCTGTTTGGCTTTTGCCTACGCCAACAGAAGTAAAATGATGGACCGCTTTGCTAAGATTTTTTACGATATTACAGGTCACACAACAGTGGAGCAAATTGATGTTCATCACAATTATGCTGCTTTGGAAAAACACTATGGCGAGAGTGTATGGGTTCATCGTAAAGGTGCAATCAGGATGCGTAAAGGCGAAATAGGGATAATTCCTGGTAGTATGGGAACACCTTCGTATATAGTAGAAGGCCTTGGCAATCCAGAGTCATTCCATAGCGCTTCTCATGGCGCCGGCCGAAAGATGTCGCGCAGAAAAGCAAATGAAGTAATTACCGAGGAAATGGCGCAAGAAGCAATGAAAGGTATTGTTTACGGCAGTTTTAATGGCAAATACGACGAGTGCCCGCAGGCGTACAAAGATATCGAAGAGGTAATTGCAAATGAGTTGGATTTAATTAAGCCACTGGTAAAACTCGTACCTTTAGGCGTGATGAAGGGATAGCCGGCCAATACCGCCGAAAGCGACCAGATAATCATCGGATTAGTGATCTAAAGCGGAAATAAATGGAACATAGCGCGAATACATTTTGGCAAGCCTTTCAGGCCATCCTAAATCATGATAAAGTTGAGGAGGTGCCACATGTCTGACGTAGACAAAATGATACTAGAACATTTTGTACCTTTCCGGGAAAAAGTAGTGGATGCAATTCAGGCAAAACATCCTTACTTCGTTTCGATGATAGAACATGTCCTATCTGGTAAGCGGAACAGGCTAGGTCTCAGGGTTACCGAAAACGGTCAAGTGGTTGGCGAGTACACGTTTGAACTGAATGGTATTCGCATTAAACACACCGAGATAGGAAAGATTGACCCAGAAGTTCATCATCCTGTTCTGGGTATCCTCAAACCCTGCATTTTAATAGAACGGGCAGCGGTCGAAAAAGCAATAAATGATCCGCTGTTTATGGATGAGCCGTTTAAAGCAATCAGTAAGTTATTGCCCAATATTACGATAACATTTCTTTCGTAGGTTAATAAGGCCACCGAATAGGTGGTCTTATTTTTATACTCGCTTTCTCCTAATTGATTTTAGTTTAAACAACCAACATTTGGGCGGCGCCAGCCGACGACGGAAGGAGGGAAACGCTTTTCTTCTGTTTGCAAATTCACGGTAAAATTTACAAAAACAAAACCCGTTACCGGGCTGGTAACGGGCGGATATCAAAAGTGCAGCGCCTTTTTGGGGCATGCCGCCACGCAGCGGCCGCACTTAAGGCAATCGGGATGCAGGTAACCGCTATCAGTGCTTTTGGTTTCATACGGCGTTAGCCCGAACGGGCAGACTTTGCTGCACAGCTTACAGCTCACGCATGCAGCATCTACCCGGAGTGGCTTAGCTTTAGCGCTGAACCAGCTGGCCATTGTACCCATAGGACAGAATGAGCACCACGTCCGGTGATGAAAAAGCAAGCCAAGAATGATGCCAACCAGTGTGGTGATGAAGATTAGCCGGAGGAACACCAAGCCCATGGCCGGCCAGTCACCCCAGGCATAGTACATTTGCACGGTGAAAACCGTCATAATAAAGAAAATCATAAACAAGCGAAAGCCCTTACTGCGGAAAAAGGCAGGAATAGGCTTTTTGGGCGAAACCTTAGCTAGAATAGTGTCGTAAAAGCTGCCGCGCGGGCAGAAGTTGCCGCACCAGTAGCGGCCTTTGAACGGCGCCAGCAATACTGGTGCCAGCATGCACACAATGGCGGTGACTCCGATTGCGGGATAGAAATAACCAATGGCCAAAAAGGCCAGCAAGATCCAAAATAGGTATGGTTGAATTTTATTTGGCATAAATAACACCTTCCTTTCCCGTACCCCCTCCCCCGGGGGTGCCATATTTATTATAACCCAAAAAAAGCTCCTGCGCAAGTACTTGCAGCAGGAACTTTTATCGGCTTTTGGTTTATTGACCAGGCTGGTTGGGTTTATTCGTATCCGGGCCGGGAGGAGGGGGCGGGAGGACGGAACCTTGCTGAGCCATTTTGCGCCGCCGGATTACGAAGTAAACGGTAAGGCTAACAACGAGGACAGCGGCAATGGCCAAGGCGGCAAGGTAAGGATAATAGTCAGGCCAGTAGCGGCGGTCTTTCCCTTGAGCGATATTATTCTGACATTCGGCGATAAGGTCATCCGCCTCGGAATGTTTGGCATAGAGGCGTTTTACTTCTTCGAATTTAGGAAGCGCTTTAGAGTAATAGCCCTGCCAGTAAAACTCAAGGCCTTCGCGGTAGGCTTTGTCGGTTAGGCTGGGAGTATTGGTAGCGCCAGATTTGCGGATAAACTCTTGTACCGTTGGTGCTCCCTGGCTACTGGCTTTTTTATCGGATGAAATAACACCGTGGGCCCAGGACCATTGCAGCGTCGATTTTGGCGACAGTACCTGGTACTGGTCCATAGCCCACAATCCACAAGGCCTAGTAATAGGCGGCGATGCGGACCCCAGCGGGTTTAGTGATTTTGGCCAGTTTTTCCTCTGCCGACCATTCCTGGGCGGATGCAAAGCAACTGATTTGGGTGACCAGCAAAACCCCATGCGCGCTATTGGCATGGTGGCGCTATATCTTTCATTTGGGCATGGTGACAAAGGACCAAGGTGAGTGTGAACAACCGCTGGCGCATCGCTTCACGACCTTTCATTGTTGATAATACAGGGTATTCAGCGAGTGTGGCCGCGGTTATATGTCCCAAGGATGTATTTTAAAAAAGGGGTATGCGGACATAAAAAAAACGCCCTCGGTACGGGCGTTAACAAGGAACGCGAATTTTGCGGCCATACGAATGAATATAGGCATCGCGAGGTGTGTTCGCGTCATCAAAATATATGGTGGCACGATGACGGAATTCCTCACCGCAAAAGTAACGCAAGTCATAAATATGAACGGCTTTACCGTTTTCGGCCTGTTCTTCCTCGACATGCCTGAACGGAGTAAAGGACTGAAAAAACTGACCGAGGAAGGTATTTTGCGCCATTGCGGTTATCTCGGAAATTCTTTGTTTGGATAATTCGGCCCGCACGGCAAGTACCGGATAGAGGGCGCCAACTTGTCCCACAAAATAACGGTCAGTTGTTTCAATCACAAAGTCCCAAAAAAAGATTCGCTGCAGGGATGGCATAATGGTAACCCGCATAACCGCGTGACCGGCAAAATAGCCGGTTAGCCATTTTGCTGCCCGGTGACGAAGGGCCAGGCGCAGTCCCAGATAAGAAACTAACAGGGTAAACGTTGCCAGTGCCACATGGCGCATCGGCAGGGGGTAGGTATACAGGCTAAGCATTAGGAGGATAAGAATTGGATCAAAGACGTTAAGTAGGTGGCAGCTTTTGCGCTCCTTGCGCAGCGGCCACAGAACGGCGGCGCCGTGGGTATTAAAATAGTCGACTATAATATGGGAAAGGCCGCCGGCAAAAGCCCAACCGAAAGCTTTGGTAAAAGCTATATCGGGCACAAAAAAACAAAGGCCGGCGGCAATCAACGCCGACCAAGCGGTTACGCCCGGTACGGAGTGCGACATGGCGCGATGTTGCCTGAGATAAGCCATTCCGCCGCGTAGGCCGGCGATAATATCCAAGTCTGGCGCTTGTGCGCCAAGGACTGCTGCAATATAAACAGGGTCACTGGCCGACAGCGGGTGACCGGACAGCCCTGCGACCGCCATGCCAATAAGCGCGTGTGACAAAGTATCCATAACATCCCCCTTCCCCAAAAAAAGTCCATATTAGTTTACATAACATTATAACATGGGCTCCGGGGCGGTGGTCTATGGTAAGTTATGGCTTGCTCGGTTCTCGATTGTTTTACTGTCGGGCGGGAAAAATAAAACTAAACGGAGGTGAAAAAAGGTGCGGCAAAAAGCAAAAGGCGATACCCGTCCGCTCCTTATGAACAAAGACGGCAGGCTTAACCATGTGGGCGGCATTGCCGACGATTTAGGCGGCGTCGATCCGGCGGCGGACGCCAACCTTGTCCGTTTGTCCGGAGGGCCCTGAAAAAAGAGCAGCTCGCGGTAGCGAGTTGCTCTTTTTTCAGAAGTTCACACAGGTGCGGTTGCCGGCTGGCCATTTTGCGGAGGAAGAGGTATTGGCAAAAAATATATCCAGTATTCGCTAACCTGGACGTCTTGACCGGGCAGGGATTATATATTATTATTGGAATGTAACTGAATAGTCCCTAAAGGGGAGTAGCTGTCAGATAAGGTCAACAACTCTGCACTTGCTGCATGGCCTTGTCGTTGGTTAGCCAATAGCGAGACCTTTAGTATATTTACGAAACGAAATATACTAGCAGTAAGGTCTGCCCCTGGGGAAGAATTCCAAAAGACCTTACGCGGTAAGGTCTTTAATTTTTTGATATGGAGGTGCACCGCCAAGCTCAAGACGGCCTTTTAACTGACTGGATTAATGTAATTAGTACAAAAAAATACGGAAAGGGGTTATTTCGATGGAACTATTGGCAGCGTTAGGTAGTATTACGTTTATTAACCTGATACTAAGTGGCGATAACGCGGTCATCATAGCTCTGGCTAGTAGAAACTTACCCCCTGCGCAACGCAAGAAGGCCGTTATTTGGGGTAGCGCCGGAGCCGTTATTTTAAGAATTGTTCTTACCCTTGTTGCCGCACTGCTGCTTAAAATACCTTATGTGCAGTTTGCAGGCGGTTTGGCATTATTATATATTGCGATTAACCTCCTTGCTGAAGAAAAAAAGGAGGTTTCCTGCCAGGAAGCTTCCAATTTTATGGAAGCCGTTAAAATCATTCTGTTTGCCGACTTAATTATGAGTCTGGACAATGTGTTGGCCATCGCCGGCATTGCCGGCGGCAATATGATGCTGCTGATTTTCGGCCTGGCCATGAGCATTCCGCTTGTGGTTTTCGGCAGCCAAATGCTAATGACCCTCATGGACCGCTTCCCGATTATCATTTATATCGGCGCCGGTATTTTAGGCTGGACGGCAGCAAAAATGATCGTAGCCGACCAAGCGCTTGGAGCTACGCTTCAGCCCTACGCGTTAATAATAGAAATTGGTCTAACGGCATTGGTTATCGCTATTGGTCACTGGCGTAAAACCCGTGGTCACAAGGAAGCTATTACAGGCTCGGTGACAACCTCTTTCCCTGGGGATACGGAAAAATAACTAAAAGGGCGCCTTACCAAAGTGTTAGGCGCCCTTTTTCCGTGCCTCAGCCTTGTTGACCGGCCTGATAAGCCTTATCAAGGAGTTGGATGGTATGAACGGCATCTTGCCGCAGATTATTTTGGACCAGGCCGTCAATGATATGCATCCGGCACAGGCCGCAGCTCGTTGCCACCAAATCGGCGTCAGTGGCGGCAATGTCGGCGACTTTGCGGTCATTGATTTTCCGGGACAATTCATAGTGCGCCAGGCTGAATGAGCCGCCGGCGCCGCAGCAGCGGGCCGGTTCTTTCATTTCGACGAAAGTCAGGCCGGGGATGGCCTGGAGGACTTCCCGCGGCTGGCTGGTCACTTTAATCCCGCGCGCCATATGGCATGGGTCGTGCATCGTGACGGTAGCCTTGACTTCGCCCAAATTGTCGCGGCGAAATTTCACGATATCGACGAGAAATTCGCTTATTTCGTAGGTCTTTTTCGCCAAATTTTCGGCTCTGGTTCTCATGGCCGGGTCAGCGTGGAACAATTCGGGATACTCCAGTTTCCAGGCTTCCGTACAGGTCGCGCAAGGGGTAACGATATAGTCGAGATTGTAGCTGGCGAAGGTTTCAATGTTGTGTTTGGCGAAAACCCGCGCCAAGTCCGGTTCGCCGTTCATGTAGACAGGGATGCCGCAGCAATGTTGGAGTCTTGGCAATACCACTTCCGCGTCGTTGGCCTTCAGCACATTAATGACCGACTGGCCAATGTCGGTATAAATATAGTTGACTACACAGCCGGTGAAAAAGCCGACCCGCAGCTTGGGCTTGTCGACCTTTACGGTCTCGGGATACTGACTGCGCAGCGGAGTGGTGGCGAGAGGGGCGGTAATGCGCTTGCGGTCGAGACCGGGCATGGGGAAACGGGCGATAGTCGCCAGCCGCCCGGGCAGTTTCTTGAAGGCCAGGGGACCGAAGAGGCCGGCCATTCGCATGCTCAAATCAAAGAGGGCGCGATTTTTAAGGAAAGTAAAAACCGCTTTTTTCACAGGATGTTGGCCGCGGGCCCTGACAGCGGCTTCCCGCCCCCGCACAATGAGTTCGTCGGCTTTTACGCCGCAGGGGCATTTCATGGCGCAGGACTTGCACGAAGTGCAAATCGTCATCAGCTTGGCGAACCGGTCGGTAAAGCCAAGTTGGCCGTTATTTACCGCGTCCAGCAGCGCCAGTTTACCGCGGGCGACGCCGGTCTCGGTTTTGAGTTCTTTATAAACCGGGCATACTTCCATGCAGTTGCCGCATTTCATGCAATTGGCCAGGGCATCGCTGATTTGGGCCAATACTTGTTTGGCGTCCGTTTCGCTCATGGTTTACCACTCCCCGACAAGTTTTCCGGGATTGAGAATGCCGTTGGGATCGAGGGCCTGTTTAATAGCCCGCATAGTCGCCATTCCTACCGGACCAAACTGTTTTTCCATATATTTAAGTTTGCCAAGGCCAATACCGTGTTCGCCGCTGAGGGTGCCGCCAAGATTTAGGGCGGCAGTGAAGATTTCATCCATGGCCTGGTATACCCGTTCCGTTTCCTCCTGATTGCGCAGATCGCAGACGATGGTTGGATGAAGGTTGCCGTCGCCGGCGTGACCAAAAGTGCCGATGGTTACGCCATATTTAGCGGCGATCTGGCTGACGGCGCGGATCATGTCGGGAACCTTGCTGCGCGGCACCGTAGCGTCCTCAACCAAGGTGGTCGGGCGCAGTTTGGCCAATGCCGGCAGCGCGGCGCGGCGGGCCGCCCAAATTTTATCCCGTTCGACGTCATCCTTGGCCACGATGATTTCAGTTGCCTTATTGGCTTTGAGTTGTTCGCTGACTTTCGCCGCATCCTTTTCCACTACTTCCGGAATGCCGTCCACTTCAATGAGCAGTACGGCCTCGGCGTCGGTGGGCAGACCGATACGGGCATAATCTTCCACGGTGCGGATGGTCGTATTGTCCATGATTTCGAGCGTCGCCGGGATAATCCGATTGGCGATGATATTGGCGACGGCCTTGCCGGCGTTGTCGAGGTCGTCAAAGATGGCGAGAATGCTTTTTTTCGCTTCCGGAGCAGGGACGAGTTTTACCATGATTTTGGTTATGACCCCTAGTGTTCCTTCCGAGCCAGTCATGAGTTTGGTCAGATCGTAGCCGGCCACGTCTTTAACGTTTTTGCCGCCGGTATTGAGGATACGGCCATCGGCCAGCACTACCTCAAGACCCATGACATAGTGCTTGGAAACGCCATATTTCAGACCGCGCAGGCCGCCGGAGTTTTCGGCCACCGTTCCGCCTAAGGTTGCGGTGGCTACCGTGCCCGGATCGGGAGGATAAATGAGGCCGAGTTTTTCTACTTCCCGGTTCAAATCGGCCACCACAATCCCTGGTTCGGCCACCGCTACCAGGTTGGCGGCATCAATCTCAATAATTTTGTTCATCCGCGTCATAAGCAGTACGATGCCGCCCTTCATAGGTACAGCGCCGGCGCTGAGATTGGTGCCCGAACCGCGGGGGTAGACAGGGATTTTTTCGCTATTGGCAAGGGCGAGCACCTGCGAAACTTCGGCCGTACTGCCGGGCATAACTACCGCAGCGGGCGGTTGGCTGAAGCCGGGTGTTGCGTCATAGGAATAGCACATTAGCTCTTCCGTTTGCATCAGAACGTTTTCCGCCCCGACGATTTGTATCAGTTGGTTGATTATTTCCCTCTCCATACATTACTCCTTTATATTTATAAAAAGTAATAAGATTAAGATAAAAATAACAATTCGCGAGCCATAATATTTTTCCTGCGCGCCGCAATTGGTCAGCTATCGGACTTTTGAATTTTTCGATAATGATAATTAATGCCTGGCGGTTAGTGTAAAATTACTGTAGGATTTTTGAGGAAGAAAAAAGAAGAAGACATCACCATCCTTCGACGGGATGAGTAATCCAAAAAGATTACCCAGGGGTGATGTCTTCATGACAGTATTTATTCGATATATCAAAGAGGTTATCCTTTCGAAGTTGGAAGAAGACGAGAAAGAATTTGAGCGTTTATTGTATGAGATGGATTTTCAGAAATTTGAGCGGCTGTTACAAAATAAACTACATGACGTAGGGCGCACGATCGTCAAGGCGGTTTTAGAAAAAATGGACCAGCTGATCAAACAAGATAAGAC
>NZ_FNBU01000005.1 GCF_900102435.1 Sporolituus thermophilus DSM 23256
TGTTCAACGCGCCATGAACTGGGCAGCATTATCCTGACAACTAATCTGGATTTTGATAAATGGCCGGACGTCTTCGGCGATGCACGGATGACGGAAGCGCTCATTGATCGATTAACGCATCGTGCGGACATCCATGTCATGAACGGCGAAAGCTACCGTTTTCGCCAAACCCTTGAGCTGCGAAAGCGTGTTGCTAAAGAAAACTAAAAGTGTTTTTGCTAATGACTATTTCTAGGCAGAATTATCTGTCATTTTACCAGCGATTAGCAAGGCCCGGTCAACTTTTGCTCTAGCACGGGCGGTCAACTTTTGTGTTGACAAAACCAAACATAAGTTTTTGGGGCTACCTGGCTGGTAGCCCTTTTTTTGGTGAATACGCGTTATATCTTTCTTCCTTTCCTTCCCTATGGATATGCGCCTTTTTGTATGGTCTTGAAAATGCATACATATAATATAGTGTGGAAGGAAGTGGGGATGTGAAGCTACTGTCTGTTGGCTTGACTGGTACTATCGAAGAAATCCGGGCAAGACTGCAACGAGACTGCGGCAGTTTGGTCCAGGACGGGTTTCGTATTACTATTGATGAATTAAGCAAGGGGCGATATACCTTTCTTGGCTGTAATATTATTGAAGGCGAACTGTCCTTTCGCAATTATGAACGCATAAAAAAACTGCTTAAACATTTCGTGGCCAAACTTTTAACCGATCAGATTTTAGAACGCGAGGAAATAAATATTATTCGTAAAATTATTGACCGTAATTATTCGTATCTTAGTGTAGAAGAACGTAACATTGTTTTGGAAACCACTTTAAAAATCCTAAGTAATGGAGGGGCTCTGCTCGAAGATTTTAGTCTTTCTGCCCGGCATTCCCAAATATTGAACCGAATTTTAGAGTATTTAGATAACCACCATGAACTGGTTTTGGATGGCTTTATCACCTTCCGGCTTAAGGATTATCGCGACCGGTTGGCCCAGATCGTCGATAAAGCTGTTGACGAGTACACGATGGACGTCGAATATAAAGAATTTATCCGTATATTACGTTACTTTGTCGATGTGCAACAGCCGCGGATTAAAGAGGTCCATGTGGTTATCAATGCCAATGACACGTTTAAACTACTCGATACCCTAGGACAACCAATCCCTAGTCAGTATCTGGAAAACTTTATTGTCCAGAATTCGGAAGTAATCAATTACGAGGACATCTTGATTACAGCTCTAATTACCATTGCTCCGTTCAATATCATGCTCCATAATCTGGAGGCCGCCAAGTCGCCTAATTTGGTAGATACGATTAAAAATATATTTGTAGGCAGGGTTGCAATCTGTCCCGGTTGCGACTTATGTCTATAGCCGTTGACTTGTCTGCTAAAACTATGTATAATGTTTCTAAAGTAAAATAGTGCCAATAGTAATGCGGAGGACATGGCAGTAATATTTCACCCGTTTCAGAGAAAAGGCGTCGTAGGCTGTGAGCGCCTTTACGGGCCGTTGCTGTTACCCCCTCCAAACTGCTTGGCTGAACATATAGTAAGCCAAGCCGGGCGCGTCCCGTTATGTTAACGAAGTGGGCTTAAACAGGCCAATCAGGGTGGAACCGCGGGCTAACTCTCGTCCCTTGGAATGGGCGGGAGTTTTCTTATTTTTGACGCTAAATAGCATTGGTTTAATAAAATTTGTTGTATGAGGAGGATACATGTGAGTAAGCTTCAAATTGTGCTAAAAGACGGGGCAATTAGGGAAGTCGAACCAGGCACGACCTTAATGCAACTGGCCGAGAGTATTAGTCGCAGTTTAGCCAAAAGTGCGCTTGTTGCCAAACTTGACGGTCAAGTTGTCGACTTGGCCTACCGCCTCAATAAAGGAGGGAAAGTTGAGTTTCTAACCTTTGAGGATGAAGAGGGTAAAGGCGCTTTGCGGCATAGTGCTTCGCACATCCTTGCCCAAGCTGTTAAACGCCTTTACGGGGATGTAAAGCTTGGTATTGGTCCGGCAATTGCCACCGGGTTTTACTATGATTTTGATACAACTCATACCTTCACGCCGGATGACCTGGAAAAAATTCAGGCTGAAATGGAAAAGATTGTGAAGGAAGATCTGCCTATTGAGAGAATGGAAGTTAGCCGTGAGGAAGCGCTTCGGCTTTTTACGGAACAAGGTGAAGTTTATAAGGTGGAGCTTATTCGTGACCTGCCAGAGGATGTAACGATTAGCCTCTACCGGCAGGGCGAGTTTATTGATCTTTGTGCAGGGCCGCATGTACCGTCAACGGGGCGGGTTAAGGCGATAAAGCTGCAGAGTCTTGCCGGCGCTTACTGGCGGGGCGACGAAAAGCGGAAAATGCTCCAGCGTATCTACGGTACGGCATTTGAGAAAAAGGCTGACTTAGACGCTTACCTCCATATGCTGGAAGAAGCCGCTAAACGTGACCATCGTAAATTGGGCCGCGAGCTGGACTTGTTCAGTATCCAAGATGAAGGCCCTGGTTTTCCTTTTTTCCATCCTAAAGGGATGGTTATTCGCAATGAGCTCGAAAATTTCTGGCGGAAACTACACGTAAAGTATGGTTATCAGGAAATTAAGACGCCAATTATTCTCCACCAGCGGTTATGGCAGCAATCGGGCCATTGGGACCATTATCGGGAAAATATGTATTTCACTACTATTGATGGCGAAGGTTATGCGGTCAAGCCAATGAACTGTCCTGGCGGTATTCTCGTCTATCGTACCCAGCACCATAGCTATCGGGACCTTCCGCTGCGCACCTGCGAACTTGGTCTAGTTCATCGGCATGAGTTGTCCGGCGCTTTGCACGGTTTGATGCGTGTACGCAGTTTTACCCAGGACGATGCCCATATTTTTATGCTGCCCTCGCAGATTAAAGACGAAATTCAAGGTGTTATCGACTTATTTAACGAAGTCTACAGCACGTTTGGCTTATCTTATCATGCCGAACTCAGCACCAAACCGGAAAAAGCCATGGGTTCAGACGAAATTTGGGAAGTTGCCACCAACGCGCTCCGGGAGGCACTGGAAGAACGCGGCATGCCATACAAAGTTAACGAAGGGGATGGCGCATTTTACGGTCCCAAAATCGACTTTCACCTCCAGGACTCCATCGGTCGGACCTGGCAGTGCGGTACCATTCAGTTAGACATGCTTATGCCGGAAAAGTTTGATCTTACTTATGTCGGTGAAGATGGCCAGAAGCACCGTCCTGTTATGATCCACCGTGTTGCTTATGGCAGTTTGGAGCGGTTCATTGGTATCCTCATCGAGCATTATGCCGGCGCTTTTCCGACTTGGCTTGCACCTGTCCAGGTTAAAATTCTGCCGATAACCGACCGGCATGTCGCTTATGCTCAGGAAATCGCAACTCTCATGCGTGACAAAGATATCCGGGTAGAAGTAGACAGCCGCAACGAAAAGATTGGCTATAAAATTCGCGAAGGCCAACTGGAGAAAGTACCCTATATGTTGATAGTAGGGGATAAAGAGGTTGAAACCCGGACGGTTGCGGTAAGAAAGCGCGGCCAAGGGGACATCGGCGCACAAGCCGTAGACGATTTTATTGCCGCTATTTTGGCAGAAATACAAAGAAAAATAAATAATTGATTGTTAGCTTGACTTTTATGGCAATGGATGCTAACATATCATAGTAAAGTTAAATAAGCTTGACAAGTAGAAGCCATCCGCTTCTCACCTTACAACGCGTTAGCAGTTCGTAAGGTTCTGTAAACCCTTGTTTACGCTTTATTGCGGGTGGTTTATGCCATCCGTTTTTTTGTTTGGCAGTATCATAGGAGGTGAGCGGCAATTAGCAAAGATACCACGATGAGGATTAATGAAGAAATCAGGGCGCGTGAAGTTCGGGTTATCAGCAGTACCGGAGAGCAGTTGGGGATTATGCCGCTGCGGGATGCGCTACGCCTGGCCGGTGAGCAACAGCTTGACCTGGTAGAAGTGGCGCCCCAGGCTAAACCGCCGGTTTGCCGTATTATGGACTTTGGCAAGTTCAAGTATGAGCAACAAAAGCGGGACAAAGAAGCCAAGAAAAAACAAAAAATCATAACCGTAAAAGAAGTAAAGATTCGGCCTAACATTGAGGATCATGACTTCAATGTTAAAATAAAACATGCGCAGCGGTTCCTGGAAGACGGCGATAAAGTAAAAGTAACGATCATGTTCCGGGGACGCGAGCTATCCCACCCTGAATTGGGCAAACAAGTTCTAATGAAGATGGCAAATGAACTGAAAAACATTGCTACCGTGGAACGCGAGCCCAAACTGGAAGGAAAAAATATGATTATGATTCTTGCACCCAAGACACATAATTAAAGGGAGGACCAATCATGCCGAAAATTAAAACTCGCAAAAGTGCTGCAAAACGTTTTAAAGTTACTGGCTCTGGTGAATTTAAAAGGGCGAAAGCTTTCAAGAGCCATATTCTTGAAAAAAAATCTCCGGCTCGCAAACGTAATCTGCGCAAGGCCGCCCTTGTAAGCAAAGCGGACTATGAACGTGTAGCGCGCATGCTGCCTTATGCGTAAGGAATACAGACTACAACGATAATTGCTAGGAGGTTATACACATGCCAAGAGTAAAAAAAGGGGTAACTGCACATAGACGTCACAAAAAAATCTTAAAACTGGCAAAAGGTTATCGTGGCGCCAGAAGTAAACAATTTAAGAAAGCTAACGAGCTAGTAATGAAAGCTCTATACTATGCCCGCCGTGACCGCCGGGCCAAGAAAGGCGAATTCCGTAAACTTTGGATTGCTCGAATTAACGCGGCGGCTCGCATCAATGGCTTATCTTACAGTCAGCTTATTAACGGCCTGAAAAAAGCTGGCGTGGAAGTTAATCGTAAAATGCTTGCCGATCTGGCAGTAAATGATATGGCTGCTTTTAGTAAACTTGTTGAAACAGCAAAAGCTCAACTTTAATAAATAATAGACGACTCTTGAATTTTATTTTTTCAAGAGTCGTTTTTATTTGCATAATCACGGAAAAAATGGAAACAATTTTGTCTAAGTTAATGAACGGCTTGTTGTGAATTGTATTTTAATTAGAATTTTTAAGATAATTCGGCAGGTTTTTTTGTGGTGGCCCGCGAATAAGATATATCAACTAGAGTGCCACTAAAATAATCCAAGTAAGGAGGAGTTCAACCTTGGCCTTAGTAACGATGCATGAACTACTTCAAGATGCACGGAAGCGTAAGTACGCGGTGGGCGGGTTCAATGTCTTTAATTTTGAGACATTGGGCGCAGTAGTCGAAGTTGCGGAAGAACTAAAAACACCTTTGGTGCTCGGTATTCCGGAACGGCTGTTTAAATTCGTCGACGTGGACACTCTTGGCGCGGCAATGGTACGCGCTGCCCAGAAAGCTTCTGTTCCAGTTGCGTTACATCTTGATCATGGGCATACTTACGAAGGTATTATGAAGGCTATCCGTTGGGGATTTACTTCGGTAATGTTTGATGGCTCATCTTTGTCTTTTAGTGAAAACTTAAAACGGACGAAAGAAATCAGTCGCATAGCCCATTCCCTTGGTATTTCTGTCGAGGGTGAATTGGGCTATGTTGGCTGTTATGATAGTTTGCGTGATCTAAACGAAGATAATTTGGTGAAACCGGAAATGGCGGCTGACTTTGTTGACAAAACGGGAGTTGATGCACTGGCTGTTGCGGTAGGCAACAACCATGGGGCATACCGCGGCGCGCCAAAGTTGAACTTTTCCCGCTTAAGCGAACTCAGCGCCGCCGTTCAGGTACCGCTTGTCATGCACGGAGGAGCGCGCCTTACCAGAGACGAATACCGTAATTCTATTCAGTCAGGCATCACCAAAATAAATATTGCTACCGATATGTCGCAGGCGGCAGCGGAAAGACTGAAAGCCGAATTGGCAAAAAATCCGAATGCAAACTATATCCACCTCATGTCGGTTGTCAAAAAAGGAGTTAAAGACTCGGTTCGTAAGTATATGTTATGCTTTGACTGCATTTCCAAAGCTATTTAAAAAATCCGGCTCAGACAAAACACCCGTCACAGACGGGTGTTTTGTACTTGTATTGTTTGTTTTCGGGGAAAACTGGTAAAATTATTTTAGGATAACTTTATCAGGAGTGTAAAGGGTGAAAAAGGAAAAACAGTTTGTGGTTATAGGGCTTGGCCGTTTTGGCACAAGCGTGGCTCGTTCGCTTCATCGGTCCGGCTATCAGGTATTGGCCGTCGACATTAATGCGGAACGCGTACAAAAATTCAGCGATGAAGTAACTCATGTTGTCCAGGCGGATACCACAGACGAAGCCAGTTTGGAAGCATTAGGGATACGGAATTTTGACGTAGCAGTTGTCGCGATTGGCGACGATATTCAGGCCAATGTACTTACTACCTTGCTGTTAAAAGAAATGGGGGTACGCTATATCGTAGCAAAAGCCCGCAATTTTCTTCACGGCAAGATGTTAAAAAAAATCGGCGCCGATCGGGTGGTTCACCCTGAATACGATATGGGGCAGCGTGTTGCCCATAATCTTGTTTCCACTAATGTTTTTGATTATATTGAACTGTCCCCCAATCTCGGCTTGGTGGAAATCTCTGCCCCGCACGCCCTCGTAGGACAAACGCTGGTTGGGGCCGACCTACGGGCTAAATATGCAATTAATATTGTTGCTATTAAGCGGGGGGAGCAAATTTTAGTACCACCCAGTCCTACCGAGAAAATTACCGCCGGGGACGTCTTGATCGTAGTGGGGCAAAATGATGGAATCCAACGGCTGGAGGAATTGGAATGACAGACGTGATCACTAGTCCTAACAACCAAATAATAAAAAAAGTAGCTTCACTAAAACAAAAAAAATACCGGGACGAATACAATCTATTTGCAGTCGAAGGTATTCGGCTGGTAGAAGAAGCGGCTGGTTCCGCCTGGCGGCCAGCTATATGTTTTTATACGGAAAAGGCAGCAGCGGCAAAACGGGTGCAGTCGACACTGGAAATTCTTGCGGCCAAGGGATGCCGGATTGTTGAGGTATCTGATAATGTCTATACTAAAATTACCGATACGGATCAACCGCAGGGCATCCTTTGCGTAATGGAAAAAAAGCAATATACCTTTAGCGACTTACAAGCTTCCGATAGGGCTCTGATTGTCATTCTTGACAATGTCCAGGATCCCGGTAATATTGGTACAGTGGTGCGAACCGCCGATGCCGCCGGCTGCTGCGGCGTCATCCTCACGAAGGGTTGTGCTGACTTGTTTTCTGGAAAAACGGTTAGGGCTACCATGGGCTCTCTTTTTCATTTGCCGGTGATAACCGGGGTTACAGAGCAAGAGGTCGCCGCCTTTTTAGAGCAGCGGAACATCCGCTTATTAGCTACAGCATTAGATGCTTCATCTCTTTACCACGATGTTGATTTACGTGGTCCGGTAGCGATTGTTTTTGGTAATGAAGGAGCGGGAGTGAGTAAGGCAATACTGGAAAAGGCGGACGAGCGCGTGTATATACCGTTATACGGGCGCGCCGAATCGCTCAATGTCGCTGTAGCAGCCGCTGTTATTCTTTATGAGGCCCGACGGCAGCGACGGATGGCTTACTTGTAATTTCGGGGGTATTGTGCTATAATACGGTTAGCAATGACCTGAAATTTCCAACAATGGGCAGTGAGGTGTGTCTCATGGTAGTGACCGCCGAATTTTTTTGGAGAATGTTTGAAGCCACTGGTTCCATTGCTGCGTATCTTTTATATAAGCGTTTGATGCTCCAATAGTGCATTTGGCGATGACGGAGAGAGTAGGCTAGTACGGTTTCACAGGGAGAATACGCCATAGATTGAGAGCGTATTCAACACGGCTAGCGGAAGTTCACTCCTGAGCTTTCGGACTGAAAGGACATTGATTGTCCCAGTAGGCCGGACGCGTTTTCCGCGTTAGAGGAAATTGAGTACAAATTAGGGTGGTACCGCGGGAGTCCGGACTTTCGCCCCTTAGGGGTGAAAGTCTTTTTTATATCCTTTTTTAAGATAAATTTGCGTCAGTGGAGGTATGTATGGAAGAAAAACTGCAGACATTGAAAAATACGGCAGTTGACGAATTGTCGCGAGTGGCCGACATGGAAACCTTAAATGAACTGCGGGTCAAATATTTAGGAAAAAAAGGGAGTTTGACCGCTGTTTTGCGCGGAATGGGATCGCTTAGCCCTGAAATGCGTCCCCGCATCGGCCAAATTGTCAACGAAATTCGGGAAGAGTTAGAACGAATTATCGCCAGTAAAACAGAGGAGTTAAAGCAGGCCGAACTTATGCGGCGGCTCGCTGCAGAGAAAATTGATGTGACTCTCCCGGGACGCCGTCCGCCCAGCGGGCATTTGCATCCTATTACCCTAACTTTAAACCGTATTAAAGAAACATTTATGCGCATGGGTTTCAAAGTAGCCGAAGGTCCGGAAATAGAAAATGATTATTATAATTTTGAGGCTTTGAACTTGCCTCAGGATCATCCCGCGCGCGACATGCAGGACTCTTTTTATATTACCGAAGAATTTTTGCTGCGCACGCATACTTCGCCGGTTCAAGTTCGGACCATGCAGTCTGTAAAGCCCAACCAGCCGGTTCGTATCATTGCTCCCGGCAAGGTCTACCGACGTGACTATGATGCCACGCATTCGCCTATGTTTCATCAAGTTGAAGGGCTGGTTATTGGCGAAGGCATCAGTTTCGCTGATTTAAAAGGAACTCTGGAGCTTTTCCTTCGCGAAATCTTTGGCGGCGGTGTTAAGGTGAGGTTCCGTCCCAGCTTTTTTCCTTTTACCGAGCCAAGCGCCGAAGTAGATATTTCCTGCGTTATGTGTGGGGGGACAGGCTGCCGTGTTTGTTCAGGCACCGGTTGGTTAGAAATTCTCGGATCCGGCATGGTTCATCCACGGGTTCTGGAGATGAGCAATTTTGATCCGGCAGTAGTGAGCGGGTTTGCTTTCGGCATGGGAGTGGAACGCATTGCTATGCTGCTATATGGTATTGACGATCTTAGGTTGTTTTATGAAAACGATTTGCGGTTTTTGCAGCAATTTCGCTAATAAGGATGAGGGAGGAAGTGTATGCGCGCGTCCATAAAATGGTTAAAAGATTATGTAACATTTACGGACAGCCCTGAAACGTTAGCCGAAAAGCTTACCATGGCCGGCGTTCCTGTTGCTTGTATCGAGTATCTGGGCAAAAACATTGACCGGGTGATTACGGGCAAGATTAAGGAAATTCGTAAACATCCCGCTGCCGACAGGTTATTTGTTTGCCGGGTCAATACGGGAAGGGAAGATTTAACGATTGTAACCGGAGCCACCAATATTCAAGAAGGGCAAATCGTACCTGTCGCTTTGGTAGGGGCGAAATTGCCGAACGGACAGGAAATTGACCATGCTGTATTCCGGGGCGTCGAGTCGCACGGCATGTTGTGCTCAGCTGAGGAGCTGAATCTGGATAGTAAGACCATTTCGCCGGAGCTGCGCGACGGCATCTATATTTTACCGCCCGATACGCCTATTGGGATTGATGTAAAGGAAGCGATGGGTCTCGATGATGTGGTTTTGGAATTCGAATTGACGGCAAATAGAGCGGATTGCTTTAGCATTCTTGGTTTAGCCAGGGAAATTGCTGCCTTGACAGGCGGCGTTTTGCGTAAACCTATGCTTAATTTACGGGAGACGGGCGGGGAAAAAGCGGCCGCACTGGTAGATATTGCGATTGCTGAGCCGGCCTTGTGTTCGCGTTTTGCGGCAAGAGTTCTGCGCAATGTCAAGGTAGGTCCCTCACCTGTCTGGTTACAGCACCGCCTGCAGGCGGCAGGTATGCGTCCCATTAACAATGTAGTAGATGTCACCAACTTTGTTATGTTGGAATTGGGGCAACCCATGCATGCTTATAATTATGACCTCTTAGCCCGTCACCAGATTATTGTGCGGCGGGCTTATCCGGGCGAACGGCTGACAACATTGGATGGCGTCAAGCGGGAGTTGACTCCCGACATGCTGGTCATTGCCGATGCGGTACAGGCTGTTGGGATTGCCGGCGTAATGGGTGGACTGGCTACAGAAGTGACGGAAAGCACCAAGACCGTTTTACTCGAGGCCGCTGCATTCAACGGCGCCAATATCCGGCGGACTTCCCGGGCGTTAGGGCTGCGGTCGGAAGCATCGGGACGGTTTGAACGGGGTGTTGATGTTACCAATATTGTCCGTGCTTTGGATCGGGCAGCCAAACTGCTGGAAGATATGGGCGCATGCACTGTGTGTCCTGGCATTGTTGACCAATATCCGACCGTTGTTTTACCGCGGCAAATTAGCTTCACGGCAAAGCAAGTGAACAATTTTCTAGGTACGGAAGTGCCACAGGCGAAGATGGTCGATATTCTGCGCCGCTTGGAATTTGATGTGGATGTACATGGTGAAAAGCTCACGGTCACCGTTCCAACCTGGCGCGCCGATGTTGCCGGTCCGGCCGACATTTGCGAAGAGGTTGCGCGTATTTACGGATATGACAAAATACCTTCCACCACCCCCAGTGGCGACATAGTTTACGGCGGCCAGAGCAGTCTGCAGAACGTGATTGATAGAGCCAGAAACATTTTGGCCGGGATTGGTTTTACGGAGACTATTTCATACAGCTTTACCCATCCAGCCGTATTGGACAAGCTAAATGTACCGCAAGACAGTAGTTTACGGATGGCTATTCCGCTCCTCAATCCTATTACCGATGATTTTCCGCTGTTGCGGACGACGCTGCTTGGCGGCTTAATGGAAACCATTGTACGTAACCTTTCCCGGAAGAACGAAGATATGAAGATTTTTGAAGTAGGGGCAGTTTATCGTCCGAAGCAGCTTCCGCTCAAGGATTTCCCGCAGGAACCGTTGATGGTGTGCGGTGCTCTGACCGGGAGGCGGTATGAACTTTCTTGGAATCAAGCAAAAGAATTTGTTGACTTTTATGATGCCAAAGGCGCCGTCGAAACATTGCTTACAAGTATCGGTATTAGCGGCTATAAGGTAGAAGAAGGAACCCACTACGCGCTTCATCCGGGCAAAACCGCCGTTTTTGTCAAGGACGGCGACCGCTTGGCCGTAGTCGGCGAAGCGCATCCAAAAGTTTTGGACGCATTTGGGCTGAATCGTCCAGTATATCTCTTTGAAATAACCGCCGAAATTTTATTGAGGCACGCTGTCCCGATACCAGCTTACCAACCTTTGCCCCGGTTTCCGGCAATTGTACGTGATCTGGCGATAGTACTGGCGAGTGACGTTTCCGTTGACCGCGTAACTCACGCTATTTGGGAAAGCGGCGGGCCGCTGTTGGCCGATGTGAAGCTCTTTGATGTTTACACCGGCGAGCAAGTTCCGAAAGGGTCGCGCAGTTTAGCCTTTTCCCTTACTTTCCGGGCCATTGACAGAACATTAACGGATAGTGAAGTCGAAGTTTACTATAAAGATATTGTTATTTATCTCGAAAAAACGCTGGAAGCTAAACTGCGGGTTTAACCAACAAATGTCTTTTGGAAAAACACATTAATTACTTTACCTGTATCGATTTTTATGTTAAACTGTAAATCAAGATGGACGTAGGCACATCACTCGGACGAAAGATGGGTCGGTCCTATTGCCGACCCGTCTTTTTTTTGAGGAAGTGCTTATAAGGTGCCAACCATCAGCAAATTCTAGTATTATACTGCTGAAGAGGGGGAAAGGTATGAACATTTTTCGCACTAAGAGCATTGATTCGCTGAAAGAGGGCGCCGAACAAAAAGGTCTGAAAAAAACGCTAGGGGCCTTAGACATGGTGATGTTAGGCATCGGCTGTATTATTGGCACGGGTATTTTCGTCTTAACCGGGGTCGCTGCCGCTAAGTATGCCGGCCCGGGAATTATGCTTTCGTTTGTTCTTTCTGGTTTGGCCTGCGCTTTTGCCGCGTTGGCTTATGCCGAGCTGGCAGCCATGGTTCCAGTTGCGGGCAGTGCCTACACCTACTCTTACGCTGCGTTGGGCGAAATTATCGCCTGGATGGTTGGTTGGAACTTAGTCCTGGAATATTCCGTCGGTTCCAGTGCTGTCGCGGCCGGCTGGTCAGGGTATATGGTCGGTCTCCTTAAATCGGCGGGAATTGAATTGCCCCATGCGTTCACAGCCGTTCCCGCCGATGGAGGGATTGTTAATCTACCGGCAATGGTTATTGCTTTGTTCTTGAGTGCCTTACTGGTGCGGGGTACCAAAGAAAGCGCAACCCTAAATAAAATTCTCGTGTTTATTAAATTAGCTGCCGTATTTATCTTTCTTGTACTAGCCGGCCCGAAAGTGAATCCTGCTAATTGGTCCCCCCTTATGCCTTACGGTTTTTCTGGTGTTGCCGCAGGGGCAGCCATCATCTTTTTTGCTTATATCGGTTTTGATGCTGTTGCAACGGCTGCCGAAGAATGTCGCAATCCTAACCGTGATTTGCCGATTGGTATTGTGGGCTCGCTTGCAGTATGTACGATACTTTATATTGCTGTTGCCGGCGTTCTCACCGGTGTTGTTCCTTATCAGCAACTTAACAACGCTGAACCTGTTGCCTACGCTTTGCGGACTATTGGTTACAATATGGGTTCGGCTTTGGTGGGCACAGGCGCAATTGCTGGTATTACTACGGTACTACTTGTTTTGATGTATGGTCAGACCCGGATCTTTTTCGCTATGTCACGTGACGGGCTTATTCCCGCCAGCATCTGTAAAATCCATCCTAAGTACGGCACGCCACACATTATTACTCTCGTCGCCGGCATTGCCGTTGCGTTGATTGCCGGCTTTACACCGATTGGCATTATTGCTGAACTGACTAATATTGGCACCTTGTTTGCTTTTGTTGTTGCAGCGGTAGGGGTTTTTGTACTCCGTTATACAAAACCTGATGTTCATCGGCCTTTCCGGTGTCCGGCGGTAACGATTGTGGCTCCTTTGGCCGTTCTGTCGTGCAGCTATTTGATGTATAATCTTCCTGGGGAAACTTGGGTTCGGTTTATTGTCTGGAGCGCCATTGGCCTTGCGGTGTATTTTATCTATAGTTACCGTAATAGTGCTTTGAACAAATACAAGGCAGCGGCTGAAGCTAAATTGCGCTAGTTATTATTTTTGAAGTAGGCAGTTTATGTCACATAAACTGCCTTTTCTTTTTTGAAGGCAGGAAAAAGAAAGGCTGGGTCGAATTAAGCAAAAATTAACGGGAAATTTTGGTGATATTAAAAATAGTTAGGTGGCGCTATGGACGGCAAAAAAACAAAAATTACAGTTGAAATATTTGGAGAAACATACGCCTTAAAAGGCGATATTGAGCCAGAACGGATTCTACGCGTGGCAGCTATGCTGGATGAGCGCATGAAAAAAATTGCTAAGGCGAATTCCCGGTTGTCTCCGTCCAAAGTTGCCGTATTGGCTGCATTGAACATTGCCGACGAGTATTTGCGTTTGGAACAGGATTATCAACAACTGTTAAAAATGCTGAAGGACGAAAAATAATACCATTGCTCCGCAGCGTCACTGATAATTGCTCCGGAATACGGCTCTTTCTGTCTGTTCATAATAACAGACAGAAGGAGTGGTGCTATGTTTGGTTACGAAGGCGTAGGGCAAGTGATAGTGCGGATGATCGCCATCTTTGCGGTTGCCCTTGTTGTCGTACGAGTTATGGGTAACCGGGCCGTCGGCCAGCTTTCACCCTTCGATTTTGTGCTTATGGTCGGAATAGGCGATATTGTAGCGAATGTGGCGATGGACGGCACGGAAGCTCTGTGGGCTGGTGCGGAAGGCCTGGTCGGTTTATTATTGCTCCAACAGTTATTGGCATACCTGGCTCTTAAAAATAAGACGCTCCGCAAATGGTTTGAAGGGGCGCCGGTCACGTTAATTGAAAATGGACGCATTCTTCGTGAAAACTTTGTAAAAACACAGTTTAATTACGATGACCTGCGCCAGGAACTTCACAAGCTAGGTATGGATATTACCAATGTTAAGGATATAAAACTGGCGCGCCTGGAAAGCTGCGGCACCTTTTCGGTTATTAAGGTACCGGAAAAGGAACCGCTCACCCGACAAGATTTTGCTGATTTCTTAAAAAGTTTTTATGAAAACCCCCTTAGTCCACAGGGGGGGCAATGGGCTAAGCTGGAACAGTTTATGGCCGACATACACTGTCTCGCCGAACAAATCCGCAAGCAGCGGCAAGAGATGGTAGATGACGGTCAAGAAGACGCGGGGAAAGAACTGCATTAAAGGGGAAGGGGGTAACGCCCTTCTTTTTCCATTTCATAAGGAGGACGGTTGCTATTACTTCATGCACGTGTTATTAGTTTTTGTCGATGGCCTTGGTCTTGGCACCAGTGATGAAACGGTAAACCCGCTTATTCGCTTTCACACGACTTTTTTTGAGATGCTTTTCGGTAGGCCGCTAACTCAGGAAATAGGCCGTTTTGTGAGCAGCCGTGCTTGCCTTGTCCCAGTTGACGCCAGACTGGAAACAGCGGGACTGCCGCAGAGCGCGACCGGACAAACGGCGCTTTTTACCGGCATTAATGCTGCTAAAGAGCTAGGACGGCACGTTGCTGGCTTTCCGGGGCCGCAACTGACCGAATTTATTCGCCAGTACGGGATTATGAAAAGATTAGTTGACAAAAAATACATGGCAACATCCGCCAATATGTATACGCCGAATTATCTAAACCTGGTTGCAGCACGTAAGCGGCGGCACGCAGCAACTACGCTGGTTATTTTAGAAGCCGGACAGCCGTTGCGGTCGCTGGCCGAGCTGTTAAACGGCGACGCCGTCTATCAAGATCTTACCAATGAAATGTTAGCGGAAGCCGGTTTTCCCGTCCCTCTTGTCACCCCGGCTCTGGCCGGGCGCCGTTTGGTGGAAATCGCCTGCCGGCATCATTTCACCATGTTCGAGTATTTTCAGACTGATCGGTGTGGGCATAAACAGGACTGGCAGAAAGCGGCTCACATTGTCGGCAGGCTGGATCAGTTTTTTTGGGCCATCTGGCAGGCTATGCCAGCGAATATGACGGTAATTATCGCCAGTGACCACGGGAATTTTGAAGATTTTAGCGTCAGGACTCATACATACAATCCTGTCCCGGTTATAGTGTTTGGCTGCCGTTGTACGGAAGCGGCGGAGCAAATTAGGCAACTAACGGACGTGACACCAACCATTATTGGTCTGTTGGAAAGGAATGAGAACAGTGGTTGAATTGCTTGCCCCGGTTGGGAGTAAGGAGGCGCTGGTGGCGGCGCTGGAGAGTGGCGCTGACGCGGTTTATTTAGGTGGTAAGATGTTTGGGGCACGCCATTATGCTCCCAACTTTACCGATGAAGAGCTCGCGGAAGCCGTGCGGCTGGCCCACCTGCGCGGCATTTCGGTTTATGTCACGGTCAATACCCTTGTTGATAATGGGGAAATGCCATTGCTTATCGATTACCTTCGTTATTTATACACAATCGGCGTGGATGCGATTATTGTACAGGACATAGGCGTGGCCTGTATCGCCAAAACCGTTGTGCCCCATCTGCCAATTCATGCCAGTACACAGATGACAGTTCATAACTTGGCCGGAGTGCAGTTTTTGGCCGAGCACGGCTTTACCCGCGCAGTACTTGCCCGCGAGCTTTCTCTGGATGATATAGCTTATATTTGCCGTCATGCTCCCATTGAAATTGAGACTTTCATTCATGGTGCACTTTGTATATGCTATTCGGGACAATGTCTTATGAGCAGTCTAATCGGCGGGCGCAGCGGCAACCGCGGGCGATGTGCACAGCCTTGCCGTCTTCCTTATACTCTGGTGGACAAAGAGGGGCGCAATATTCTTGAAGGTCGGGATGCGGGCGAATATTTATTAAGTCCCAAAGACCTAAAAACTATCGAACATATACCCCGCCTCATCGAGGCTGGTGTTGTATCGCTTAAAATCGAAGGACGGATGAAGCGGCCGGAATATGTCGCGGTAGTCGTGGACACATACCGGCGCGCGATAGATGCTTATTTAGCAAATAAAACGAATTTTACCGTAAGTACACAGGACCATAAGGATTTAGCCCAAATTTTTAACCGCGATTTTACAACCGCCTACCTCTTCGGAAAAGAAGGCAGATTTATGATGAGTGACCGTCGGCCTAATAATCGCGGCGTTCGCATTGGCCGGGTAATAGACTATTCGCCGCGGGAGAAGACGGCGGTAATTCGGCTGGATGAGCCGCTGGCGCTTGGCGATATGGTAGAATTTTGGGTCAAAGTAGGCGGTCGGGTTTGCACGAACGTGACCGCGCTGAAACTGCAGGGCCAAGATGTCCCGGAAGCACCGGCAGGCAGGGCGGTAGCAATACCCGTTCCGTCACCGGTAAGGCCGGGCGACCGGGTGTTTAAAACCTTTGATGCTAAGCTGATGGAACGGGCACGCGCTTTCTTCAATACTGGCGCCCCCTTGCGCCGCATCGCGGTAGATGCCGAAGTGGATGTCGGCGAAGGACGACCGTTGACTATCACATTTACTGATGTAGATGGATTTCGCGGCGCCGCCGCAACCAATTTTATTGCAGAAAGGGCAATCAAACGGCCGCTTACCGCGGAAACAGTAAAGAAACAGCTTGAGCGCCTTGGTACAACCGTTTTTGCCTTACGGAACTTAATATGTCGGATTGAGGGCGAAGTCATGGTTCCGCTAAGCGAAATTAACGAAGCGCGTCGTAAGGCCGTCGAAGCCTTGGAGCAGGCGCGGCTGTCCCGTTATCGCCGCCCGGATCTGTCGCCAAGGAGTATCACCTTGGAAGAGCTGTGTCCTCCGGATAAGGCGGCCAGTGCCAAAGCGAAAACCGAACTTATCGTTAATGTTGATACCCTGGAAAAGCTTGAAGCCGCGTTAGTTGCCGGAGCGGATTGGGTGCTGTATGGCGGAGAGACTTATAACCACCGGTCGATAACGGCTGATGAATATCGTCAGGCCGTTGAACTTACCCGATATCATGGTAGGAAGATAATATTAAATACACCGCGGCTGGTAAAGGAATGGCAAATACCGGGGCTGCGCAAAGAACTGGAACTATTTACTGAAATTTGCCCGGATGGTATTAGTGTAGGTAACCTTGGCTCTTTGCATATTGCACGCCAAATATGCCCTTTGCCGCTACATGCTGATTTTTCTTTCAATATTTATAATAGTGCTGCCGTTTGTTTTCTCACTGAGCAGGGAGTGGCGAGCCTGACTTTATCGCCTGAGCTGAACTTTGATCAGATTGAGAAAATTGCCGGTTGGGGCAGTGCGGCGTTGGAATGTATTGTCCATGGCTATTTGCCTTTAATGGTTTCTGAGTACTGTGTTGTCGGCAGCTTTATCGGAGCTCTGCATACCGGTAATTGCAACCAAGCCTGCCTGCGCGGCGAGTATTGGCTCCGCGATCGGATGAATGAGAAATTTGCGGTGGCAACTGACCAGTTTTGCCGCATGCATATTTTAAATGCCAAAGAACTTAATATGCTGCCTCATGTCATGAAGTTCATTCAACTCGGCATTGACCGTATTCGTATTGAAGCGAAAACAGGTGACCCTGCCTATGTGCAGCGAATTACCCAATTGTACCGCCAGTTATTGGACTTTGGTGAAGACCACCCTCTGTTAATTAAGGGCGATTTCTCCACGGTTGAGCATGCCGACATCACCAGGGGGCATTATTTTAGGGGCGTTTTATAAGGAGAAGGTAATGGATACATCAGTATTGACAACTTTGGAGTTTGTAAAAATTCGCAACATGCTGGCTGAGGCAACGGTTACCAGTATGGGCCGGGAACTGGCTTTGGCCCTTGAGCCTACCGACGATCGAAACGAAGTAGAGCGCCGGCTACGGGAAACAGGGGAAGCACGAGACATTCTCTTGGCTTCGTCCCAGGTCCCGTTTGGCGGAGCACGTGATATTCGCGCTATTCTTCGCCGGCTGGAAATCGGGGCGATCCTTGAACCGGAAGAATTACTGGCCATTGGCAGTACACTGTATGCGGCCCGCCGGCTTAAACAATTCTTGCTAGAGGCAAAGCCGCCAACCGTGCTTTTAGCCGAGAAAGCAGGGCGGATTACCATTTTACGCAATTTGGAAGCAGCCATTGAGAGCACCGTGAGTGAACAAGGGGTAGTGCGCGACGAAGCGAGTGTGGAACTTACCCGTATTCGCCGGGAGATTAGGGCAGCGCAGCAGCGGGTAAAGGAAAAATTGGATCAAATACTTCATTCCTCCGCGTATCAAAAATATTTTCAAGAGGCTTTAGTTACCATCAGGGGTGACCGCTATGTCATCCCCATTAAGCAGGAGCATCGTTATCATTTCCCCGGCATTGTTCACGACCAGTCGGCGAGCGGGGCGACTGTTTTTATCGAACCGATGGCCGTCGTCAACCTCAACAATGACATTAAGCAACTGGTAGCGGCGGAAAAAAATGAAGTAGAACGCATTCTTGCGTCTTTAAGTTCACAGGTTGCCCGCCATGTCGATGCCATCCGTCAAAATAGCGAAATAGTGGCCGCCCTTGATCTTGCTTTCGCAAAGGCTAAGTTGGGGCTGGATATGCAAGCCAATATACCGCTATTAAATGATAAAGGCCGAATTTTTCTGCGGCAAGCTCGCCATCCTTTGATTCCTCGTGATGAAGTTGTACCGATCGACGTAAGATTGGGTGAAGACTTTTCTATTTTGCTTATTACGGGGCCAAATACCGGCGGTAAAACGGTAACCTTAAAAACAGTCGGGCTATTTGCCCTTATGACTCAGGCCGGGTTGTTCATTCCTGCCGGTTCAGGCTCGGAAATGCCAGTATTTAGAAACGTTTTTGCCGATATTGGCGATGAGCAGAGTATTGAACAAAGCCTGAGCACGTTTTCGGCTCATATGACCAATTTGGTGAAAATATTGGCAAAAGTGTCGGCCCATGACCTGGTACTGGTTGATGAAATCGGCGCAGGTACCGATCCGGGTGAAGGGGCGGCTTTAGCCATGGCCATTCTTGAATATTTACACGGCGCGGGGGCCAGGACGATTGCCACCACTCATTACAGTGAACTTAAAACTTTCGCTTACTCCAGACATGGAATTGAGAATGCTAGCGTAGAATTTGATATACATACATTACGTCCTACCTACCGACTGCAGATTGGTATTCCCGGCAGCAGCAACGCCTTCGCTATCAGCCGGCGGTTAGGGCTGCCACAGGAACTGATCGATAGGGCCAGACAATTTTTAGATAAAGATTATGCCCAATTTGAAAAGATTTTGGCTGCTTTGGAACAAGAAAAGAAAGAATATGGAGAGCGCCGGCGGCGAATGGCGGAGCTAGAAACGGAAGTAGCCGCCCTGCGCCAGAAATTAGCCCAGGAAGAAGCAGCGCTTTTATTGCGCAGACGGGAAATTATCGATAAGGCGCAGGAAGAGGCGATGAGTATTGTTCGCCAAGCCAGACGGCAGGCTGAAGAGGTTATTGCCCGTCTTAAGGAACAGTTTTCCGCTGCCAGCGATAAACAGCGACAACAAGCTATCGCGGATGCGCGGCGGCAATTGCAGCGACAGATGGCTGAGTTGCATCATCCGGAACCTGACGCTGCCGAAAAGACAGCACCTCCCGCGTTACTTGCGCCAGGCTCTACAGTTTATGTAACAACTTTGCGGCAAAAGGGCTCTGTTTTAGCAATTAAAGACGGGGAGGCGGTTGTTCAATTAGGCGTTTTAAAGGTAAACGTGCCGGTGGCTGCTTGCCGGATAGTAGAAGAAATGGCGCCGACCGGTCAGGGGCATAAGGGGGTAAGCGTAGACCTGGCTAAAGTTCAAAGTGTTTCTCGGGAAATTGACGTCCGCGGTATGACCGTTGCCGAGGCCGAGACAGTATTGGAAAAATACTTGGATGATGCTTTGCTTGCCGGTTTAAGTGAAGTAAACGTGATTCACGGTAAAGGTACAGGCGCGTTACGCAAGGGAGTTCGCGCATATCTTAAAGACCATCCGCATGTAGTTGAGATACGCATCGGTGAGCTTAGTGAAGGCGGGGACGGAGTAACGGTTGTTAAATTAAAGTAAAGTAATATGGAGGAGAGGCAGATGATAACTAAATATCGGGAGATTGAGGAACGCGCTATCGAGTATGTTGCCGACCTGATGTGCGTGGCGGCTAGGACAGCGCCAAAAGCCAAAGGTGTGGACAATCTGGTTGCTATGGTGGTAAAAGGGCGGGTGAAAGACCAGTTGGCGGAAGAAATGCGCCGGATTGCCAAGACGACCGGTGCGCATTTTTTTGAAAGGGATGCTATTTGTTTAGACAAGGCTGCACTGGTTGTACTTCTCGGACAAAAAGTGAAACCTTTGGGAGTACCTGCTTGCGGTTATTGCGGTTTTGCCAACTGTGCCGAAAACGAAAAAAACAATGGCCTTTGTGCTATCAGTATAGGCGATTTAGGTATTGCTATTGGCTCGGCCGTAAGCGTCGCGGCCCAGCATCATGTCGATAACCGCGTTATGTTTAGCATCGGCCGGGCAGCTCTCAATCTGGATATTTTTGAAGAAGACGTTGTAAAAATTGCCTATGGTATTCCCCTAAGCATTTCCGGAAAAAGCCCCTTTTTTGACAGAACATAAAAAACTGAGGTGTATTCGCACCTCAGTTTTTTTATGACTTAAAAATGATTTTTCCAGTTTAAATAGCGGCTACCGTCTTTTTTTTCCGAGTCCTGATCGGTGATATTTCTGACGTGACCTTCGTTATCCGTCTCTGCTGTCGTTATCGTGGCGGCTGGCGTATTCTTTTTCGGTTCCGTATTTATTACTTCCTTTTCACTTTTTTCCTGTTTCTCGTTTTTCCCTTCGTGTTTTTCGCCACTGCTTAAACTGCTTAGCAGTCCAAGGACAGCAGCAATATTGGCCGGGGTTAATTTTGATTTAAGTTGTGAATTATTTAATAGAGGCAGAAGTGTAGAGAGGGCATCTGCAGGCGCGCTGCCGCCACTAGATTTGCCTAGCTCGCCAAGTAACTTTTGCACGGGATTACCCGCCGAAGGCGGTAACGCAACCACGGTTGTGGTTTGGTGGCGGTTTAGGATAAGGAAAAGGCAGATTAGAGCCAAAATATCCATAACTGCACCATAGCTTGCGCTGCCTTGAACCGCGGCATCAAGCATACGGATGATCGAGGGGAGAAGGGTCATGGGCTTATCAGAATTGTCATTTGCCATTCTGATGCCCCCTCAAAATAGTCCCGGAATTTTCGGCAAATTTAACTCGGTTGCCAATTTATTCATGGCAGTCTGATTAAGATCGCGCGATTTTGCCAGGGCATTATTTATGGTGGCCACAAGCAAATCTTGAAGGAGAGCTGCATTATCCGGCGACAAATACTTGGCGTTCAATTCAATGGATATAATATCTTGCTGGCCGTTTATGACAACTCTTATTACATCCCCGCTTGAAACTTCAATCCGTTCATTTTTCAAGTTTTCCTGGACATTCTCGACATTTTGTTGAATTTTTTTCACCATTTCCATAATGTTTCCCAGGTTTTCCAGCATAAACTTCACCTCCATAAATTTTAAACTTAAGTTAATCTATTCGTTTATTAGAAATTTAATGTATGTCTTTTCTATTCCTCGAGACCGATGCAGGTCGCTAGTCATATATTAGATTAGAAATAAATTATGACTTTAAGGGGTGACATAAAATGGCCTTTGGGTTGCATAAGAAAAAACGGCGGGAACGTACTGCCGCCAGTGGCGAAACGGCAGCAGGAAAGGCGAAACAGGCAAAGCCGGTAACGCCGGTTCGTTTGCTTAGAAAAGTATTAAATAACCCCAATTCTGGTTCTCAATTGTTAGTAATTTTACTTACTCTGATGTCTGACAATGTAAATATGGACAGAAGAATAAGCAGTATGACTACTTCGATAGATAAAATCAGGAACGTAACCGAACTCATGAATACTACCTTGCAATCTTTAAAAACGGCAGCGGAAGTGCCAAATCATGTTAGAAAACTATTGAAGTGAGAAAACGTTCTCGCAAAATGTGAGGCGCCTTGGTGTAACACTTCTCCTGCTAACTCCATATATTGAAATTAGAAAGAGGGCACCACAAATAGCCCTCCCCAAATGATACATTTAAGGAGGTTATATTATGGCAAGAGGTTGCGGATTTGGCCATGGTGGGTTTGTCTGGATTATCATTATAATTATTCTACTGTTATTCTTCTTTGAAGACGACTGTGACAGCAGTTTATAATCTCTAGCCCCTAAGGAACACGCACATCGTGTTCCTGAATTTTATAAGGGTTAGAGACCTTCAAAGTAGAAACATATGTTTTAAGGATTATCGCTAAATCATTTTTCACCTAAAGTTAAGGAAAGGAGGAAAAGTTTATGGGTTTCGGGCGTTGTGGCTTTGGTAATAGTAGCTGGGTGATTATTCTCATTATTATAATCCTGCTACTGTTCTTCTTTGTCGATGAAGATTCGTGTACTTCTATTTAGCAATCTAGTTTGCCTAAAAAACTTTTGGGGACAAATTCTTCACCGTATTTGACTACAGCGTATCTACTGAATATATATGCGGGCATACAAAAAAACACGCGAGAAATTCGCGTGTTTTTTTGATGTTACGGCCCGCCTTTTTTAGGCTCCGGTTTGGGCGGCGGCGGGGTAGCCGGGGTAGTAGGCGCAGTGACCGGTTTATCTTGTCGGGCAGGCGGAGGGGGTACTGACTTATCACCGGTCTTGCTATCAGCCTGTTCGGCTGGTTTTTTATCTTTTTCATCTTTGTTATCGGGGTTATTGGGTTTATTGGCGGCTGGGCTAGGTTGGGTCGGCTGCGTGCCTTCGATAAAGATTTCCTTGCGGCTTTCTTTATTATTCGGATCGGTAACCAGCAGTCCGTCTTTATTCGATATCGTAGCGGTCACAATGCCTTGAGGCGCCACAAAGTCCCGTACCGGATATTTAGCTAGGGCGCTGCTCATGAAAGTACGCCAAATACTGGCTGGGATGGAGCCTCCGGTTATGCCCCCTAGATACCCGTCATTGTCGTAACCCATCCAGACGGCAGCGACCAGGTCAGGGGTATAGCCCACGAACCAGGCATCCTTGTAGTCGCTGGTTGTCCCCGTTTTGCCCGCGGCCGGGCGGCCGATATTGGCTCCCGTACCGGTGCCATGAGTGATTACTCCGCGCAGCATGTCTGTCAAAAGATAAGCAGTGCGTTCGTTAACGACAATCTTTTCGCGGCGAGTATGTTGTTCAAGAACTTTGCCATTGCGGTCAACAACTTTAATAATGGCGACAGGCTCCACCCGAATACCGTGGTTGGCCAGCACACCGTAAGCGCTCGCAATTTCCAGCGGCGTTACGCCACGGGTAAGACCGCCTAAGGCCATTGCCAAATTGCGGTCATTAGTATTGCCATGCAAGACTAATGTAGAAATCCCCATCTGCTGGGCATAATATAGAGGTTTATCCACGCCAACTTGGTGCGCGATTTTGACGGCTACCACGTTGAGTGATTGCTCCAGGGCGGTACGCAGCGAAACAGGTCCGCGAAACTTGCCGTCATAGTTTACAGGAGACCAACTGCCGAAAGAAACAGGGCTATCATCTATAATCGAAGCAGCTGTAAAGCCATTTTCGAGGGCTGCTAGGTATACAAAAGGTTTAAAAGCCGAACCGGGCTGACGTTCCGCCATAACGGCCCGGTTAAATTGGTCGTTGCCCCTGCCGCCAACCATTGCTTTGATGTATCCTGTGTGCGGATCTATCGCCACCAGCGCTCCCTGGGGCTGTTTAATCCCGTTTTTATCCGTGTATGCAGTAGGGAGTTGGGCCATGGCCCGCTCAGCGGCTTGCTGCATATCCAGATCGAGGCTGGTATAAATTTTTAACCCGTCTTTATATACGGCATCGGCACCATATTTATCAATTAATTGCTGGACAACATAGTCGACAAAATAGGATGCGGTTGGCCGGTCTTTTGCAGAAGGTGATACTAATTTAATTTCTTCTTTCTTCGCCTTTTCCTCAGTGGCTTCGTCAATGTATCCATACTTGACCATCTGGTTGAGGACAGTGAGTTGCCGTTCTTTTGCCGCCTTAAAGTTATTTGTCGGCGAGTAATAATTAGGGCTTTTCGGAATACCGGCCAACATGGCGCATTCCGCTAAAGAAAGGTTCTCAACATTCTTCCCAAAATATACCTGCGCAGCGGCTTGTACGCCGTAAGCTCCCTGTCCAAAATAAATCTGGTTAAGGTACATTTCCAAAATCTCAGTTTTACTGTATTGCCGCTCAATTTGTAAGGCAAGTACGGCTTCCTGGATTTTCCGCTTGAGGGTACGTTCCTGTGACAGAAGGGCATTTTTGGCCAACTGTTGAGTTATTGTGCTGCCGCCTTCCGATACGCCCCTATCGGTAATATTCGCCCAAATGGCCCGCAAAATTCCCCGGGGATCAATGCCAATGTGCTGGTAAAACCGGGCATCTTCGGCGGCGATGAAAGCGTTCTGCAAGTCTTTAGGTATTTTATTAATAGATACGGGAAGACGGTTCTCGACAGAGTGGATAGTCGTGATCAATTTTCCGTTGCTGTCGAAAACCTGCGACGATGCGGCAGGACGAATTTCCCCTTTCAGGCTTGGCATGGTATGAATACTAGCCGTTACAAAGCCTAGTCCTGCGCCCGCTACCAAGACAGCAAAAACAATCAGTGCAATGGCGATCAGCCTTCCAATTTTGCCGCGGCGGCGTCGGTCGTACTGACCCTGCTCGTTATGCTTTTTACTCATAATGCCTCCTTAACTTGCCAGCATACAAATTATTATATCATAAACAGCACCTTAAGCATAATTAGGCTAATTTGCAAATTCCTAAATGTTATGTTATAATGCGGCTGGATGATACCCAAAATAAGGTAAAAAATGTCCATTTTGGCGTTTTGGGAGGAAGGATATGCTACCTGTTGAACAACAGTTAAGAATAATTAAACGCGGTGTCGCCGAAATCCTGCCAGAACCGCTGCTGGTAGAAAAACTGAAGCGGTCTGTTAGTACGGGCATACCTCTTAGGGTAAAGCTTGGGTTAGACCCTACCGCACCGGATATTCATCTTGGACATACGGTGGTGCTCCGCAAGCTCAAGCAGTTTCAGGACTTGGGGCACCACGTTATTATTATCATCGGCGATTTTACCGGTCGAATTGGTGACCCGACCGGCAAATCGGAGACTCGTAAACAGCTTACCGAAGAAGAAATCCGCATTAACGCCCGCACTTACGAGGAGCAAATTTTCCGGATTCTTGACAAAGAAAAAACAGAAGTAGTGTTTAACAGCTCTTGGCTAGCGCCGCTTTCATTTGCCGACGTTATAAAACTGGCCGCACAATATACCGTTGCCCGGATGCTGGAAAGGGAGGATTTTTCCAAGCGGTTTAAAGAGGGGCGGCCGATCAGTATTCATGAGTTCTTTTATCCTCTTATGCAGGGTTATGACTCAGTAGCGCTAAAGGCGGACATTGAGTTTGGCGGCACCGACCAAAAATTTAACCTGCTGATGGGGCGGCACTTGCAGGAACAGTTTGGCCAGGAACCGCAGGTGGCGATTATGATGCCTATCTTGGAAGGGCTTGACGGCGTCAACAAAATGAGCAAAAGTCTGGGTAATTATATTGGTATCAATGAACCGCCCGGTGAAATTTACGGGAAAGCGATGTCCATCCCAGATGACCTGATGGTTCGTTATTTCGAATTGGTTACCGATGTAAGCCTGGAGGAATTGGAAGCTATTCGGCATGGCCTGAAGACCGGCGAGCTTCACCCACGCGACGCCAAGATGCGTTTGGCCCATACGCTGGTTCGGCTATATCATGGTGTAGAAGCGGCAGATAATGCCCAAGCGGAATTTATTCGCGTTTTTCAGCAGCGGGACATTCCTACGGATATGCCGGAGATCAGCTTGCCGGCCAGTGATGCTCCCGTGTGGCTGCCCAAGCTGCTTGTCCAACTTGGTCTGGCAGGCAGCAACAGTGAAGCCAAGCGTGCCATTCAGCAGGGAGCAGTTAAGATTAACGGCGAGAAAATTACCAATGTGGATGAAGAAGTGTTCCTTGTTGATGGTTTGGTGGCTCAAGTGGGCAGACGAAAATTTGCCAAGATCGTTTTAGTAAAATAGATTTTTTAGAGAAAAAGGCTAGACCGGTGATGCGGTCTAGCCTTTTTCTTTTTTAGAAGAGAGCGAGGTCTTCGTCGCGGATGTCACAGATGAACATATGACCGGGAGCATGCGTAATCATTAATTCAGGCTTGACTGTCATGGCTACGGCCTGAGGGGTAACACCACACGCCCAGAATACAGGAACTTCTCCGGGCTTTATGGTTACGGCATCGCCGAAATCGGGTTTACTAAGATCTTTAATCCCTATGGCCGCCGGATCGCCAATATGGACGGGAGCGCCATGCACGGCGGGAAACCGTGATGTCACCTGCACGGCTTTGACTACCTGCTCCTGCGGGATGGGGCGCATGCTAACCACCATGGGGCCGCGGAATACTCCCGCCGGTATGCACTGTTTATTAGTAATATACATGGGAACATTACAGTTTTCTTCAATATGCCGGACGGGTATTCCGGCATCCAACAGCCCAGCTTCAAACGTAAAACTGCAGCCTAGCAGAAAAGCGACAAGGTCTTGAGTCCAATATTTCTCGAGATCCAAGACTTCTTCAACAAGCTGGCCTTTTACATAGATCCGGTATTTGGGGATGTCGTAGCGCAAATCGGAACCGGGTGCAACCAATGCCGGTTCAGGCGAACCCACTTCAGTGACATCGAGGATGGGACAAGGTTTGGGATTGCGCTGGGCAAAAAGGAGAAAATCAAAGGCCAGGTCTTTGGGAAGAACGACTAGATTAGCCTGAGCGTATCCTTTGGCCATGCCGGAAGTAGGCTGGACTAACTTGTTTTGCCTGATAAGGGCCTTAACGGCTTTAGGAAGCATCTGTGACAAATCCAAACAAATCACCTTTCCTATTAGAAAATTTATCTATGTAATTATACAAAAAGTAATTATACAAAAAATGTTGTAATACCTTCCGTTAAAGAAGGATTTTTAACCAATAAATGGAACATTTATTATCGTGTAGATACATTTGTTCATGTTATAGCAAACTATTTTGTGTTATTGAGGAGGGGTTTAATGAAAAATCTGCTTGAGTTGACAGTCGTTTATAAAAATGGTGGCTGCGACAAAGTAGGAATGGTAGTTGAGAACATCTATAACGGTGGGTATGCTGGCCGCAATCAGGAACACGTAAGGGAGCATATTGAAGAATTGGCCAAGGTCGGTGTTCCCGCTCCGACTACTACGCCTACTCTTTATCCTTTAGCGAATTACAATTTAACAACGGCGGACCGAATTCAAGTGCAAAACAGCGAAACTTCCGGGGAAATCGAATATGTTTTGCTGTGGCAGGCCGGCAGGGCATATGTTACTGTTGGCAGTGACCATACTGACAGGGAGTTGGAAAATTTCAGTGTTGCCAAATCCAAACAGGCCTGTCCCAACATCATTGCCAAAGAAGTGTGGCTGTATGAGGATGTAAAGGATCACTGGGACCAAATCCAGTTAAAATGCTGGGTGACAAAAGATGGCCAGCGGGTTCTTTATCAGGATGCCACGCTTGCCGCCCTCATGCGCTGGGAAGAATGGGAACCTATTTTTACAAAGCTGGGTATTACCAAACTGAACAACAGTGTCTTTTTCTCCGGGACGATTAATACGGTCGGCAAAGCGCTTATTTTTGCCGACAAATACGAACTGGAAATGATTGACCCGGTATTGGGCCGTTCATTGCGACATGAGTATACTGTGCAAGTGCTGCCCGATGGAATTAAATAATGGTTTAGATAGCATGGAGGGCAATAAATTTTTAGGAGGTATATAATGGCAGAACCGGTAATTACCAAATCTGGAACAACTTCTAAATCAAACTGGTCCGTATTGTTAGGGGCAGCTTTCATCATGGCTACTTCTGCTATCGGTCCGGGTTTTTTGACCCAAACCACGGTGTTTACGGAAAAATTTCGCGCGGACTTTGCCTTTGCCATTTTGGCGTCTATAATCATTGACATCGGCGCCCAGATGAACGTGTGGCGCGTTATTACAATGAGTCGGATGCGCGGCCAGGATGTGGCCAATAAAGTTTTTCCCGGTCTTGGTCACTTTATTGCACTGCTAATTGTCATGGGTGGTCTGGCTTTTAACATCGGCAATATTGCCGGTTGCGGCATGGGCTTTAACGTTTTGTTTGGCGTTACAGAGCAAACGGGGGCGATAATATCCTGTGTAATAGCTCTGGCGATTTTTGCTTCGAAAGAAGCAGGTGCTGCCATGGACATGGTAGCCAAGGCTTTGGGCGCCGTCATGATTGTGCTTACGGCCTATGTTATGCTTATTTCTAATCCTCCGGTCGGGCAAGCGGTTGTTAAGTCTGTTTTCCCGTCCGACTACGGCAGCCTGCTGCTGCCGATGATTACCCTTGTCGGCGGTACGGTAGGTGGCTACATTACCTTTGCCGGCGGCCACCGGTTGCTCGACGCGGGTATTGTTGGCCATGAAAATCTTAAGGAAGTTAATAAAAGCTCCGTAACCGGCATTTTAATCACTGGTGTGATGCGTGTAATCTTGTTCCTGGCGGTTCTTGGCGTCGTTTCGGCTGGCGCTACCCTGGCCAAAAACAATCCTCCCGCTTCGGTCTTCCAAATTGCTGCCGGTAATCTGGGCTATAAGTTTTTTGGGATCGTCCTTTGGTCGGCGGCAATTACCTCCGTTGTGGGCTGTGCTTACACGAGCGTCTCCTTCCTGCGGTCCACGTTTAAAGTAGTTGATAAGTATAACTCCTATTTCATAATGCTGTTTATTATTTTTTCTACCCTTGTTTTTGTGATTGTCGGCAGACCGGTAACCGTGCTGGTCATTGTCGGTTCACTCAATGGCCTCATCCTGCCTATTACACTGGGATCCATGCTGCTCGCTGCTCGCAATAAGAAGATTGTAGGCGATTATGAACATCCGACCTGGCTCCTTGTGTTCGGAATTTTGGCCGCTTTAGTCTCGGCATATGCTGGTGTTATGTCACTCCAGGGGATTGCGGCACTGTGGAGTAAATAAGAAATACACGGAGGCGCCATGTAACCTGCATGGTGCCTCCGTGTGTGGATAGCAAATGCGAGGTGATACCTATGGAAGGGGTAAGAATACTGCCAGCCGGGGAACAGGCTATAGTCGTTGAATTCGGCCAATCCATCGACCCCGACATTAACCGGCGGGTGCATCAACTTGGCCGCCGGCTTACCGGCCTGAAACTGCCGGGCATTATCGAAGTCGTGCCTACTTACCGGTCGCTGTTAATCTACTTTGATCCGTTAACTATTACGCGGCAAGCGGTAGCCGAGCAGGCAATGTCTTTGCTTGACCGTGAAGACACCGTAGGGGCTGGGGGCAGTAAGGCGCGCGTCATTCATATCCCGGTGTGTTATGGCGGCGAGTTTGGTCCTGACTTGGGGTTCGTGGCTAACCATAACGGTTTGACAGAAGCGGAAGTAATTGAGATTCATACTTCCGTGCCGTATCTTGTCTATATGCTGGGGTTCACGCCAGGGTTTCCTTATTTAGGCGGAATGTCGCAGCGGATTGCCACCCCCCGTTTGGAAAAGCCGCGGACCAAAATACCGGCCGGTTCGGTCGGTATTGCCGGGACACAGACAGGTTTTTACCCGATAGAAAGCCCCGGCGGGTGGCAATTAATCGGACGCACACCCGTAAAAGCATTTGATCCGCAAGCGGCCAATCCGTTCTTGTTTGCGGCCGGCGACTATCTTAAGTTCTACGCGATATCGCCCGAAGAATATCAAACTATTGCGCGGGATGTTGCGACCGGCAGATATACGCCGAAAATTGCCGAGATGGTGGTGAAAGGAGGGATTTAGCCATGATTACCGTTCTTAATCCTGGGCTGTTTACGACCGTTCAAGACTACGGGCGATGGGGTTACCAAGCTTTTGGGATGCCGGTCGCCGGCGCCATGGACCGGTATGCATTCCAGATTGCCAATATTTTAGCCGGTAATGCCGTAAATGCCGCTGTGCTGGAAATGACCCTTCGTGGCGGCGCCTTTCGTTTTGAGCGCGACTGTCTGGTGGCGGTATGCGGCGCCGATATGCAGGGTAGGCTGGACGGGCAAAAAATCCGCAACTGGTCTTCCTTTTGGGTAACGGCAGGGAGCGAATTGGCCTTCGATTATGCCGTAAGTGGTTGCCGCGCTTATCTGGCTGTTCATGGCGGTATTGATGTGCCTGTTGTCTTGGGCAGCCGGTCGACGTACACGCGGGCCGGTGTCGGCGGTTTTCAAGGCCGGCAATTGCAGGCCGGAGATCAACTGTCGGTTGGTCGTGAAAGCCGGCATCCTGCGGCGCCGCGGCATCTTCCCGAACAATTTGTTCCTCAATACGGCAATCACGTCCAACTGCGCGTTCTCTTGGGACCGCAGGACGACCTTTTCACCGCCAAAGGTATTGATACTCTGTTCACGGCCGTTTATACCATATCTTCTGAGGCCGACCGGATGGGATACCGGTTAGAAGGCGAAAAAATTGAACACAGCGGCAAACCGGATATTGTTTCAGATGCGTTATGTCAGGGAGCTATTCAGGTGCCGGGGCATGGAATGCCCATCGTCATGATGGCTGACCGTCAGACAACGGGAGGATATGCCAAGATCGGCACGGTCATTGGCCCGGATTTGACCAAGCTGGCGCAGGCCAAGCCCGGCGATACGGTTTCCTTCGTCCGCTGCAATAATGAGGAAGCGGTTGCGGCTCTGCGTGCCGAACATCAGATTTATGCCCAAATCCAGGCGGCTTTGGCAGGCAATCAGATTTTCCGGCCGACAAGAATGTTTAATGTCAAGGTGGGCGACCAGACCTATCGGGTAGAAATTACGGAGGTGTAGCAATATGATGACAATTGACTTGAACTGTGATATGGGGGAAAGCTTTGGCGTTTATAAATTGGGATATGATGAAGAAGCAATGCCCTATGTGACATCAATTAACGTAGCTTGCGGCTTTCACGCATCGGATCCTGGGAATATGCTTAAGACGGTGCGACTGGCGAAGAAATATGATGTAGCGGTCGGGGCTCATCCTTCCTTTCCGGACTTGGTAGGCTTCGGGCGCCGGGTTATGGCTGCTTCCCTCGAAGAGATCAAAGCCGATGTTATGTATCAAATTGGCGCCTTGTGGGCGTTCTGTAAAGCTGAAGGTGTTAAACTGCAACATGTTAAACCGCATGGTGCGCTGTATAACGTTGCGGAAAAAGATATGGCCACGGCAGTCGCAATTGCGGAATCCATTAAGGCCGTCGATCCCGAGCTTTATATGGTTTGTTTGGGCAATTCCGCTATGACAGAGGCGGCCAAAAAAGTAGGCGTCAAGTATGTCGAGGAAGCCTTCGCTGACCGGGCGTATACGAGTCAGGGCACCCTAGTGCCGCGCAGGCAAGCGGGTGCCGTCATTCACGATGTCAATGCCGTCGCCGACAGAGTGTTGTCGATGGTGAAAAACAAGACGGTTACTGCCATCGACGGTACTGTTGTATCAATTGCGGCGCAAACGATTTGCGTTCACGGCGATACGCCGGGCGCGGTTGAAATGATAAAAGCGATTCGGGCAAAACTGGAACAAGAAAACATAATATTGAAAGCCTTTGGTCGATAAAAAATACTAGACCGCGAATAAGCGGTCTAGTATTTTTTATGTCATTCGTCGTTATTGTCAAGCACTGCTTTTTTATCCACAGCTTCGTCCGCCACAGGCGCCATTTGGGCCTCGGCCATAGAGATTAATTTTTTTACCATATTGCCGCCAATCTTTCCTCCCATATGGCCGCCGATTTTACCTACTTCTTTGGTGGTCATGTTTTCCCAGCCAACCTGCTCTATCTTTTCTTTTAGGCCTAGTTCTTCGGCTACTTCGTATTTTTTTTGATCTAGTACGCTATCATAGTTTTCCGCGGTTACTTGTTGTTCCATTTCACGGCCAAGCGTTTCGTCGGCCACTCTAATTTTCAGTTTTTCCAGGGCGTTCTTGGCTTTTGGTTCCAGAATCTCATGATCGTTTGCCATGGCCATCCACTCCTGTGTTGTTGTTTAAAACTAGTTTTTGCATTTTAGAAAAAAATAGACTGGAAAATTTCGAAAGCACCGACGCTATATTGGCGCATATAATAATAAGCAACATTATTGAGGAGGGAGAACAATGAGGTTCTCCGTGCGGAAAAAATCCTCTGTGCCTTTATTCGCTATTATGGGCTTGCTGTTGTTCAGCTTGGTAGCCTATGTATTTTGGCGGGTTGAAGTGCATTTGAAACCAACATTGATGGCGATCGCGGAAGCAAGGGCTACTGCTATTGCAACACAAACTATTAATAATGTTATCAACGATAAAGTAAGTCGCACCATTGAGCCTCAGACGCTCGTAACAGTTCGTTTTGACAGTAAAGGGCGCGTTGTCTTGATCCAGCCCAATGCAATGGAATTTAATAAACTGGCCGCTGATACTACCATTAAAGTACAAGATGCTTTACACACTATTACGGAAGAAAAAATCTATATTCCCATTGGCCAGGTTTTAGGTAGTCAAATTTTGGCAAGCTGGGGGCCTAAAATTCTTGTTACAATTATCCCTATGGGCACAGTTCAGGTAAAAGTTGTCGACAAGTTTGAACAAGCTGGCATAAATCAGACGCGCCATATGGTTTACCTCATGGCTACTACCCAAATTCGCATTGTTGTTCCTTTGGTCAGCAAAAGTATCAGTGTTCATACGCAGGTGCCGGTTGCTGAATATGTCGTAGTTGGCGAGGTTCCTAATACTTATGTCCAATTTCCTTTTCCATTGCCTAATGATGCACAAGGCGGAAACGGCAATGGCCATAATTGATACAGGTTTGTCATTTATTAGGCAGTAAAACTGTTGGGCGCATCTGGCCCGACAGCCGATGTGCCAGGCTGATTTTTTGGGGTAATGGAAAATGGTATGGCGGTAGGAATAAATGCACCGCAGGGGAGAGCGGTTTTTAAAATTTGAAGCTTTAAAATTTGGCAAGTGAAACAGGTTATTTTTAATTACAATTTGCAGAGAATAAGATTAGGTCGATTCTTATGAAAGGGGGCAGCGCATTGTCAACGTATAAAGGCAGGTTGACCTATGCAAAAGGTACTTATGTGGAATTTGTAGTTGCTCCTAATCAGGATGTTGACTTTGGCGATATTTTAGTGGTGCAAGGCAAAAACAGTGACCGTTTTTACATTCGCGCCTATGACTTCAAGGTGAAGTCCCGTTGGTCAGGGTTAAATGGCGTTGGCTATTTAATGAGCAAGTTGGATGAGAATGGACAGGTTGAAAACCAAGAAGAGCTGGATTTTTATCTAGGCGGCAATCATACGGTTAAAATTGGCATGGCGGAACAACTTTGTTACGTGGATTCCCAAGGCAATCTTCATAATCCGAAAACTTGTCCGGACTTTTTTTGCGAAGTCCGTGGGCTTAGCTCGGACGACGCGGCACTGTTGTCAGAAATGAAAGGCGATTTGGAATTAGGCTTTTTAAAGAGTGGCCGAGGCGTGTTAGACCTCCCGGTTGGCATCTATGGATCTAAAGCGATTACAGAACATATCGGTATTTTTGGAACGACGGGCTCCGGTAAGAGCAATCTTGTAAAAGTATTAGCCAGTTCGGTGATCAATAATGGCAACTATGGCATGCTGATTTTTGATGTTCATAATGAATATTTTCGAGATTTGAGTCAGCACCCTAAGGCGGCTGACCGGTTGGCTGTCTATAATACTTGTCCTTATGATAGTCATACGCGCAAACTAGCCGTAAATGCCCAGGAAATTGACCCTGGAGATATTACAGCCTGTGCCACCTTTACCGAACCTCAGCTTGACGCCATATATAAACTACATTCCGTTTGGCAGGAGAATTGGATACAGTATCTTCTTCAATACGATGTAGCGGACATTATTGATGAGCTAGCGGGATGTACCGGGCAAAAATTTCAGTCCCGCACAATCAGCAAGATAAAGAGTATTTGTTGGAACTTGCAACAGGAATTGAATATCCAGGAATATCAGCAATCGACAATTAACCAGCTGCTAGGGGAACTTGAGCAAGGAAAGGTTGTACTTATAGAGCTTAAAAATATATCGCCTGTGGGCGAACAGGCGCTGTCTACCCTATTGTCCAAAAAACTGCTTCAGAATTATGCTTCAAAACAGGATAACCTAAGAGCCGGCTTAAAACCTATTATGATCGTGTTGGAAGAAGCCCATCGTTTCCTGGGGAAGAAGGAACACACGAGTAATAACGTTTTTGCCAGGCTAGTTAGCGAGGCCCGAAAATTTAACCTGGGCCTATGCGTTGTCGATCAGCAGCCCCGCCTTTTGGCCGACAAGGTGCTCTCTCAGCTAAATACGCTATTTATATTGGGTTTGGCGTCAAAAGCCGATCGGAGCAAACTAGAATCAATGTGCCGTAAAGATATTTTACAACAGCGTAATGAAATCAAAAATCTCGATTGTGGAGAAATGATTTTAGCAACTAACTATATGCGATTTGCAGCGCCGGTCAAAGTGCACAAGTTTGAGGACTTTCTGGCGCGTTGCCGATCAGGTCACACCCTCGTTGCCCCCAATAGCTAACCCCCTTGCTGCGTAGGACAAAGATCCTACGCTTTTTCATGTCATGGTCTAAACCTATAGTTTATGCATACATTTTTGGTATAAGGGGGGAGTGTGCATGCGCCGCAAAAAAGGAAGCTTACAGACATTGGCAAGATTACTGGAAATACCGCAGGATATTGTCCTTGATTTGCCGCGGATTACCATGTTGGGCAATAAACAACTGCTGATTGAAAATCACAAAGGCATTATAGAATACACTCCTACTACCGTCCGGGTGAAGCTGAACCAGGGGGAACTAATTGTGAACGGTACCAATCTTACTTTGGGCAACCTGCAGGCAGAGCAGATTTTGGTAGAAGGCACGGTAGGGGTGGTCAAGTATGACTTATAAAATCGCCAACTACCTTAGCGGTACTGTTCGCGTTCGCATCCAGGGTATGATGCCAGAAAAGTTTATTAACCTGTGCTTGGCACAGCATATTTTTTTATGGGGCATTTCTAAAAGAAACGACGAAATGTTCGCGTTCATGCGGCTGTCCGATTTTTTTCGCATCAGACCACTTGCAAGAAAAAGCCGGGCCCGTGTTCGCGTGGTAAGTCGCTATGGCTGGCCCTTCATCGTCGACAGGCTCAGGCGCCGTAAAATGCTCGTGGTCGGTGCGGTTCTATATTTGTTTTTACTAAACTTTCTTGTAAGTTTTATTTGGTTTGTGGATATTACAGGTCTGAAAATCCTGAGCAGTGACCGAATCAAGGCTATTGTAGACGGTAACGGGCTAAGGCCCGGTGTACCCAAAGAAAAGGTAGATGTCAAGGCGCTGGAAAACACTATTTTGTTTGGTTTGCCCGAGGTAGCATGGGTTGGCGTTCATATCGCGGGAACGCGTGTACTTATTGAAGTTGTGGAAAAAACAATGCCTCGCACAGAAGATAAGGCTCCAGCCCATGTTATTGCCGCCAAGGACGGGGTCATTACCGAAATAATCGCCGTTGCAGGTCAACCAGCCGTGAAAAAAGGCGATACCGTTAAGAAGGGAGATTTGCTAATTAAAGGGTTGGAACCCGGCAACACTGCACCGATAGCACCGGGCCAGACACCGATTATTTCCGTTCCTTCTCAACTCATAAGAGCGCAAGGAATTGTTAAAGCACGGGTATGGTATGAAGGCTACGGCGAGGCTAGTACCGTGCAGGCCGTTCGACAACGAACGGGCAATCAAGATATGGCAATTACTGTGACCATTGGCAGTCGCCAGATTCCGTTGAAACGCATTCCTGAGCCGCCTTTTGAAAACTACGAAACGGAGGAAGTACATAAAAAACTGGCCTGGTGGAGGAATAGCGAGTTCATTGTCGAATCAACTATAAAAATCTACTATGAATTAGGAACGAGCTGGCGGGAAATAACTGTAGAACAGGCGCGCGACGAGGCTATTGGCAAGGCATGGCACGTCGTTCAGCGGCTGATTCCGGAAAATGCACAAATTTTGTCCCGCAATATCGAGACCTTAAAAACGGAAGAGCCCAATTTGGTTCGGGTGAAAGTCAGCGTAGAAACAGTTGAAGATATTGGGCAAAGTGTATCTATAGTCCGATAAATACAAGGAGGCTAATCTTATTGGAGATCCAACCAGATATGGAGAAGCGGCTTAGTTTGAGCGATACTCAGGAAGCCATGGCGGTTTTAGGGCGCAATGACGAACACTTGCGCATTATTACCGAGCAGTTTTCCAGCCGTATCGTGGCCCGGGGGAATGAAATCGTTATCACCGGGGATCCCGGCGAAGTTGAGCAACTGGATAAGCTATTCCGGGAACTTTTATTCTTCTACCGCGAAGGCAACGCGATTACGACCCATGATGTACAATACAGCATTCGCCTTGTGAAAGAAGGACGGGAAAAGTCGCTCCACGAGATGTATGCGGAAACAGTTTTAGTCACTGCCCGGGGACGTCAAATTAAGCCGAAAACGGTAGGACAACACCGTTATCTGCAAGCTATTCGTCAAAATTACATCACGTTAGGAATAGGACCGGCCGGGACGGGGAAAACTTATTTAGCCGTAGCGATGGCAGTTTTTTCCTTGCGAAACAAGGAAGTAGAGCGGATAATTCTGACGCGTCCGGCTGTTGAAGCCGGTGAAAAACTAGGCTTTTTGCCTGGTGATTTGCAGGAAAAAGTCAACCCGTACCTTCGGCCGCTTTATGATGCCCTTTATGATATTCTTGGTATCGATACATTCCAGAAATATATGGCTAAAAACATTATTGAGGTGGCGCCTTTAGCCTACATGCGCGGACGCACCCTGGATGATTCCTTTATCATCCTTGATGAAGCCCAAAATACGACACCTGAACAAATGAAGATGTTTCTCACTAGAATGGGATTTGGATCCAAAATCGTTGTTACCGGGGATGTCACTCAGGTTGACCTGCCGCCTGGCCTTTGCTCCGGCTTGAAGCATGCGCAGACTGTTTTAAGCGGGATTCCTGGCATCGAAATTGTGCATTTGAGCGAAAGCGACGTAGTCAGGCATGAAATCGTAGGCCGTATTATTCGGGCCTATGAGCGCTACGAGCAGGAAAAGTGAGTTGAATATTATGTTGTCAGTAAATAAACGATTGCGGGAACTATTTGTCCAGCCGGCAAGCATATATGCTAAGCCTATTGTTCGTCGGATAATCCTGGGGCTGGCTTTCTTTTCCCTTTTTATGCTCATTTTATCGGCTGACTTTATTCCGGATAAGGTATCATTACAGGTTGGCCAGGTAAGCGACCGCGATGTCATTGCCCCGCGTACAGTATCGTATGTTGATCCCGTCAAAACCCGGCAACTAGAAGCGGAAGTACTGGCAAGCGTGCCAAATGTGTATGATTTAGATGTGTCAGTCATGACCAAGGCTGAAGAAAACTTAGCAGGTATATTCCGGGCAGCCCGTACGGTTATGGCGGATAAAAATTTAAACACTGCTGACCAGCGTGCTGACAAGCTGCATATGCTTTTGCCGGTACCATTATCAACCAGTGCTGTTATCGGCTTAGTTAGTCTTGATGAGACCGGTCTAGCAAAAACGGAGGAATATACACGTAATATTCTACGCAAATATTTTCAGCGCGGTATTCGCGAAGACGATTTGGATATGGCGCGCAAACAGGTCGCCATCGAAGCGGAAGAACTGGGACTGGGTGCCAATGCTGAAACTGTTGTTGCCAGCATAGCCCAAACGCTGCTCCGGCCTAATTATATCCTGAACGTCCGGGAAACGGACAAACGTAAACAGGCGGCACTAGCCAGTATTGAGCCGGTGCGGCTAACGGTAAAAAAGGGCCAAGTTTTAGTCCGGCAGGGAGATATTGTAACTAGCGAACAAATTCATGCCATGGAAGAACTTGGGTTATACGCTGGTCATGTGAATGAGCTTCGGATCTTTGGTTTAGCCATATTTGTTATTACCGTGATGGTTATAGTTTTAGGCTATCTTTATAAATTTGCCCCGCGTATTTACCAAAACGATTTATATCTTGTTTTGCTCGGGTTGATTATTTTAGTTACGCTTCTACTGGGTAAAGCTGCCCATTATTATTCTGATTTTGCCGCGCCATTGGCGGCAGGTGCCTTATTGACGGCGATTCTGATTGATACCCGTTTAGGATTATTGGTTAGCATTGCTTTGTCCTTACTGTTTGGCGTAATTGTAGACCATGATCTGCGGGCTGTGGCCGCCGCGTTAGTTGGTAGTATGGCGGGCGTTTACAGTGTTTCAAAAATGTCTCATGGTTATAGTCTTGCTAGGGCTGGATTATGGATTGCCGCGATCAATTTTTTGGTTATCAGTTCAACCGGCTTCATTGAACAGGTCGATAATGTGCATGTACTAACCCAGGGCCTCTTGGGCGTGATCAGCGGTATTGCTTCGGCCGTTATCACTACCGGGCTATTGCCGTATCTGGAACATACCTTTAATATAACTACACCTATCAAACTCTTGGATTTGGCACGGCCTAACCATCCGCTCCTGCAGCGATTGCTGCTTGACGCGCCGGGCACATATCATCATAGTATTCTAGTGGGTAATCTCGCAGAAACGGCAGCTGACTTGGTAGGGGCCGACGCTGTTTTGGCTCGTGTTGGGGCCTATTATCATGATATTGGGAAAATCCGGCGCCCTTACTTTTTTGTTGAAAACCAGGTGGGTGTCGAAAATCCTCATGATAAGATTGCTCCCTCCCTAAGTACGCTTATTGTTACTTCACATATTAAAGATGGTGTTGATTTATGCCGCGACTATAAGCTGCCGCAGTGCGTCATCGATATTGTGCAGCAGCACCATGGTACAACGCTGGTATCTTATTTTTATAAGCGAGCTGCGGAAAATGAGCATGGCGATTGCATCATCGAAGCTGACTTTCGGTACGAGGGCCCGCGTCCGCAGACAAAAGAAGCGGCGCTTGTTATGCTCGCCGATGCCTGTGAAGCGGCAGTACGCTCCCTTTCAAAACCTAATGTCAACCGGATTGAGGCGACGGTGCGCAAGATAATCCGCGAGCGTCTCTATGACGGGCAGCTCGATGATTGCAATCTTACTCTCAGGGAGCTCAATGTTATCGGTGATGTTTTTATCCGCGTACTGTCCAGTGTTTTTCACAAGCGTATCGAGTACCCGGACGTAAAGGGGCTTAGAGAGGAGAAAACTAAAAGTGGAAATAGTAATAAGCAATCTCCAAGAGAAGATGATCTTTACGCCGCAAATGGAGCAGACGGTGGTAGCTGTATTAAATAAAGCGGCTGAGGTTTATGGTCTTAGCGAGCAGGCGGAGGTCAGCGTTGTCTTGGTTGATGACGAATACATCCGTGAGCTAAATCGTCAATACCGGGGCAAAGACGCGCCAACGGACGTATTGTCTTTTGCCCTTAACGAGGGGGACGAGCCCGTTGTTATTGATGATCCGGCTGAACAGCTACTTGGTGATATTGTGATTTCTCTAGAAACTGCTGCCCGGCAAGCGGAGGAATTTGGGCATGGTTCGGAGCGTGAATTGGCATACTTAACCGTACATGGGATGCTTCATTTGCTGGGATATGATCATGAAACCGAAGAGGCGCGGGTCGAAATGCGGCAGGAGGAAGAATATATCCTTTCGCAGCTTGGTATCACCCGTGATTAACTTATGCGCAGTAAATCACTTCTTGCTTCGTTTCGTTATGCGCTTGCCGGCTTACTTTACTGCCTTGCTACTCAGCGCAATATGCGGATACATTTTACTGCCGGGATAGTGGTTTTGTTCTTCGCTTGGTGGCTTCAGTTTAGCGCCACGGAATTTGTCTTGCTCCTGTTGACAGTTACCGCTGTATTGGTAGCTGAAATGCTTAACACCGCCGTGGAAAAGGTGGTTGACCTAGCCTCACCGCGCCGCCATCCTTTGGCCAAGACGGCCAAGGATGTGGCCGCTGCCGCTGTTTTAGTGACGGCGCTTGCTTCGGTAGCAGTGGGATTTATCTTATTTTATCCCAGATTATTTCGGTGAAGGAGGGACAACGTATGGATGAACTGATTGCGGCGGCCAGTAAAGCGCGGGAGCTGGCCTATACTCCCTATTCCCGATTTCAGGTAGGCGCAGCCCTACTAGCCAAAAGTGGCCGTTTATACCTGGGGTGCAATATTGAAAATGCCTCTTATGGTCTGACCATTTGTGCAGAACGGACGGCCATTTTCAAAGCTATTTCCGAAGGTGAGCGTGATTTTGCGGCGTTAGCTGTTATTGCTAATACAAATGAGCCTGTTACTCCCTGTGGGGCGTGCCGGCAAGTGATGGCTGAATTTGGCATAAACAGAGTGATTTTATGCACTACTAACGGGCAACGGCGTGAAGCGACACTGGACGAACTGTTGCCTTATGCTTTTAGTGAAAGGTTTTTAACAGGAGATGAGGCTTAATGCAAAAAGCTGGGGACTATAAATCTGGTTTTGTCGCCGTAATCGGTCGGCCGAATGTCGGTAAATCTACCCTCGTTAACAGCCTGGTAGGTCAAAAAATTGCTATAATGTCGGATAAACCACAGACCACCCGTAACCGAATCTTGTGTGTCCTTACTCTTGAAGACGCGCAAATTTTGTTTATCGATACTCCAGGCATTCATAAACCTAAACACCGACTCGGCGAATATATGGTTCAAGCCGCGGAAACAACGCTCCGCGAAGTCGATGTCATTTTGTTTGTCGTAGACGCTACCGCCGAAAAAGGACCGGGAGAACAATATATTTTGGAACGGCTGGCAAAAGTGAAGACACCCGTAATCTTGGTCGTGAATAAAATAGATCAAATATTAAAACCGCAGGTATTGCCGATTATCGACCAATATGCGCAATTGCGGGAATTTGATGCGGTGGTCCCGATTTCCGCCCTGGAAAAAATCAATTTAGACCGCCTGGTTGACGAAGTGAAAAAACATCTCGCGCCTGGGCCGAAGTATTACCCGGACGATATGGTCACTGACCAGCCCGAGCGGCTAATTATCGCCGAACTTATCCGGGAAAAGGCGCTGCATTTGACGAGAGAAGAAATTCCGCACGCAATTGCCGTAGACATTGAAGAAATAGTAAAACGGCCTAACGGGGACTTGTACATCCGGGCGGTCATTTATGTTGAGCGGGATTCCCAAAAAGGTATTATTATCGGCGCCGGGGGAAACATGCTGAAGGAAATTGGTCGTTTAGCGCGTGTTGACATAGAGGGTCTATTAGGTTCCAAAAGCTATTTGGATTTGTGGGTAAAGGTGAAAAAAGACTGGCGCAATCGTGAAAGTATTCTACGTTCTCTCGGCTATGAGTAAATATGGTGAGAGCGGGGTGATAGCCGTGACCTTGGCCTTTACCGAAGTGTTTGTCAGCGAGCTTATTGGCAAACTTGTCATTGATAAAATTGGCAATCGGGTAGGCAAGGTTGCGGACATCCTGATTTTACCACATGCTTCTTTTCCTCGGGTATGCGGAATTGAAGTTATGCGTCCGGGGGGGAGCGTGGTTGTTGCTGATAATCACATCGCTCTTTTAAACAAGCAGATTGTGTCATTAGATGTGCTCCGTGAGGATATTTCAAACAATCCTTTGCCTGCCGGAGCAATATATTTGCGTCGCGATTTAATGGATCGTCAGATTGTGGATATTAATGGCGCGAAGGTAGAGCGCATCAATGATTTAAAATTAAGTCAAATCCACCAGGAATACCGGCTATTGGCTGTGGATATCGGCGTAAGGGGGCTGGTGCGCCGTCTAGGCGTGGAACGAATATTTACTTCTCTGGCGCGCTTATTTCAAAAAGAAATACCAGAAAAGCTAATTTCCTGGGATTATGTGGAGTTTATTACCGCTGATTTATCTTCGGTTAAGCTGTCTGTTTCGCGGCGTAAGCTGGCGGAGCTTCATCCCTATGATATTGCGCAGATTGTCAGTAAACTGAGCGCTCAGGATCGCACTGCCATTTTCCAGACCTTTGATAATGAAACGGCGGCGGAAACACTGGTCGAAATGGAGGCAGATGTCCAGGCGGCTATACTGGAAGGGATGAGTAAGGACCGTGCCGCCGATATTTTAGAAATTATGGCTTCGGATGACGCCGCCGATGTCCTGAATGAGCTGCCGGCCGAGAAAGCGGAGGAAATCCTGCAATTGATGGAGGATGAGGACGCTGCCGAGGTTAAGGAGCTAAGAAACTATGACGAAAACGAAGCCGGAAGTTTGATGACGACCGAATACATTGCCCTGTCAGAACAGCTTACGGCGGACGAAACAATAAGTAAATTGCGGGAATTGGCGCCGGAAGCGGAGACGATCTACTATATTTATGTGGTAGATGATGAAGAACATCTGACGGGTGTATTGTCTTTGCGCGAGCTTATTATTGCCAGGCCGGAGACTCAGCTCCGCAGCATCATGCATAGCAAAATTATGGCGGTGCAAGATACAGCGCCGGTTGAGGATGCGATCGGCATTATTCGCAAGTACGACCTGCTTGCTGTACCGGTCGTGGCTAATAACGGTAAATTAGTTGGCATCATAACGGTTGATGATGTGATTGACGCCGTCTTGCCGCAGCGGCGGCGCAAGCTTTTAAAATTTGCCTAATGATAAAAATTATCTGCCCGCCAGGGCAGTTTTCTTATTTTATTGTCAGTTTTTATGGCTCAAAGCTTTTATTGACTTTTATTGACCGGTATTTATTTAGGTGGTATTATTTGTTAAGAGGGGTGAATCATGAAGTGGATTTCTAAAAATTTCATTCGCGGATTGATTGTAGTGGTCCCCATCGCCATTACAATTCTGGTAGTATTGCAAATATTTAATTTAGCAGAAAAACTGCTGGGCCGTCATCTGCCAATTCATTTCCCCGGTCTGCCGCTCATTGCCGTTTTTTTACTGATAGTCCTCGTAGGTTGGTTATCTTCCTACTGGGTTTTAAAACGGCTCTTGGAATTAGGCGATCGTCTGCTTGGGGCCATTCCCTTCGTGAAGTTTATTTATAACAGTGTAAAACAACTGTCCACGGCAATGCTTGAGTCGCAGCAGCTTTTTAAGCAGGCTGTGCTTGTGCCCTATCCCCATCCAGGCGTCAAGGCACTGGGTTTTATCATGCCTGAACTGTCTGAACCGCTCGTAGAAAAAGTCGGTGCCGACAATGTTTGTGTCTTTGTTCCCATGAGTCTCAACCTGACTTCAGGTTTTAATATAATCGTGCCGAAGCGGGATATAATACTTTTAGACATAACAAGTGAAAGTGCTTTACAATATATATTAACCGCTGGCGCCGTCATGCCACGCCGGCCAGATAATTAAATAGGGAGAGATGCGCTATCGAGTCGCCTTTATATAGTGCTGTGAAATTACTGGCTGCTATTCTCCTGGTGCTTATTAACGGATTCTTTGTGGCAGCCGAGTTTTCGTTGGTAAAAATTCGTAAAACCCGTTTGGAAGAGCTTGCTCACCAGGGAAACGGGCGGGCTAAATTGGCGTTAAAAGTCGTTTCGGGGTTTGACACCTATCTTGGCGCAACGCAACTGGGAATTACGCTGGCATCACTTGCCCTCGGCTGGCTTGGGGAACCGGCAGTGGCTTCGCTACTAGAGCCTTTGGTTTTTCGTTACTTTCCCGGTTCAACCTGGCTTCTGCATACGATAACCATCATGCTAGGTTTTACCATTATTACGTTTCTCCACATCGTGATAGGAGAACTTGTGCCCAAATCACTTGCTATCCAAAAGGTAGAAAGTATAGCTCTATTTTCCGTTTGGCCGCTCTATATTTTTCATAAAATCGGCTATCCTATTATTATCTTGTTTAATAAAGCGGCTAAAGGCATTCTTGCCGTTATGGGCATCAAGGCGGCTAACGAGGCTGATTTAGCGCACTCGGAAGAAGAATTGCGCATGATCGTAAGTGCGAGTCACCGAGGCGGCGTCCTCGACCAAATGGAAAGCGAATTGATTGATAATGTATTTGATTTCGCCGACCGGCTGGCCCGCGAAGTAATGGTGCCGAGGCAGGACATGGTTTGCCTTTTTGTCGATGATTCTTTTGAGGAAAACATGCGTATCGTTCGCGAAACAGGTCACACGCGTTATCCTTTGTGTGTGGAGGACAAGGACCATGTCATTGGGATGGTCCATATTCGCGATCTTATGGATCTGGATATGTGCAGTACCGAGGAAAAGGATCTCAGGTCAATCATGCGGGAAATTCTCGTGGTCCCCGAAGGAATGTCGGTGGCTAAGTTGCTCCAGTTTATGCGACGCAAGCGTACCCATATGGCCATTGTTATCGACGAATACGGGGGTACGGCTGGATTAGTGGCGCTTGAGGATGTAATCGAAGAAATTGTCGGTGATATTCAGGATGAACATGATGACGAGGAGGATGTAGAAGTTCGTCGTTTGGCCGATGGCACCTATGAATTTGACGGGCGGGTATTATTGGACGATGTGACCGAGCTATTAAACATCCGTTTGGAAGAACACGATGAAGATACCATCGGGGGCTACATTTTTGGCATGTTGGGCCGACGCCCGGAAGTAGGGGACAAGATTAGTATAGGCGATTATAAGTTCGAAGTTCTGCAAGTAAACGGTTTTCGCGTTGTCCGCGTAAAGGCTGTGCCGCTCGAATCCCAAAGAATGGCTATTGCTGAATAATCTTACGAAAGGATGATGTCGAGTGTTGTTGCAGGAAGTAATGTGGGAAATCTTCCGGAGTACCGGAGATATACGGGCTTACTTAATCTACCGCGAGTGTCAGTTCCGTAACACGTTAAGTCCTGAAACATCACACGACTAAAAAGATGACGCAAGAATATTCTGCTGAGGCCATCCTGTTGACCGTCCGTGATTGCGGAACGGTCGACAGGATGGTCACGCTGTTTTCCCGGCAATATGGCAAAATTACGGCAGTTGCCTTTGGGGCCAGACGGCCCAAAAGCAGTTTTGCTGGTTGCCTTCAACCTTTTTCTCATGTTGATTTATTATTAGCACGTAACCGGGGTGGCGAATGTATCCGGCAGTGTGAAATAATTCATGGGCACCGTAAACTGCGGGAAGAACTGCCGCGCATGGTTTATGCAACCCTTGTTGCTGAAATTGTAACCGAACTTTGGCCGGAAAACGAAGCAGATTCTGATGTTTTTGAACTGCTGGTAGATGTATTGTTTACACTGGAAGAGCGTAATCCCCGCGTAGCGGCCATTGCCGCCGCTTGGCAGCTTCTGGCCTTGGCGGGGTTTGCCCCCGAGTACCGAAGATGTGTTGCCTGCGGTTCGGTTATTTCTCTACCCGCCCATTTCAATATTGGGGCCGGAGGGGTAATGTGCCCTGCCTGTGGTGGCTCGCAGACCAACTTTACGGAAGGACAGGCTAATTTGCTAGCCAAGTTTCTGACATTGGATTTTAGGAGCCCTGGTCGATTTACCGTGAATGCTGCTGTCTTGGCGGAGTTGGAGAAATTGCTAGGGCAGTGCTTATTTTACCATCTGGAAAAGGAACTAAAGACATGGGCCTTTATCCAGCGGTTCGAGCAACCCGGTAAGGGATAAAAGATATGGACTTCGGCAAAAAATAAATCAAACGGCATAGGAGGGGTGCTGCGTGGAAATTACGCTTGAAAAAATTGACATCATTCGCGAGCGGACCGGCGTTTCCTACCGCGAAGCCAAAGAAGTCCTAGAGCGCAATGGCGGTAATGTCATCGAGGCATTGATTGAATTGGAAAGCAAAAAAGAAAGCACTTGGGCGGAGGAGTTTTCTGTCCGCTCAGCGGAAGTAATTGACAAAGTAAAAGAATTAATCTATGAAGGTAACGTAACCAAAATCCGGATCAAGCATGACGGTCGCACGCTTGTTGATATTCCGGTTACTTTAGGGACCATCGGCGCTGTTGTTTTGCCGCAGCTTGCCGCTTTAGGCGTACTGGTGGCTGTGTTTAAGCGGTGCACCATTGAAGTCGTTCGTAACGAAACCAGTCGAGAAGCGGCCGATTCTTCCCGAACCGAAGCGCAGGACAATGCTCAGACCGAACGTATTGATAAAGGAATGCTGTAAAATTTGACAAATCTTGTCGCTTTTGTTATAGTGAATATTAAAATTACGGCAATGCGGGACACAAGTAGTTTTGCACTCAGCGAGCCGGGGAGGGTGTGAGCCCGGCACCGTAAAACGAAGGCAGTCCCAAGCTGCGAGAGGAAATTCCGGTTTATCGCCGGAAGAGTAAAGCTCGCCATAAAACCAAGGTGGGCCGATTAGGCCAATCAGGGTGGAACCGCGGGAAGATAAGCCTCCCGTCCCTGTAACAGCACTGTTACTGTGGATGGCGAGGCTTTTTATTTTACATAAAGAAGGAGGGCGTATAATGACATTTCAAGACATTATTTTAACCCTGCAAAACTTTTGGGCTGAACAAAAATGCATAATTCAACAGCCTTATGACGTGGAGAAGGGGGCAGGAACCATGAATCCTGCTACTTTCTTACGTGCACTTGGTCCTGAGCCATGGAACGTAGCGTATGTGGAACCATCACGCCGGCCGGCTGATGGGCGTTACGGCGATAATCCCAACCGGTTATTTCAGCATCACCAGTACCAGGTAATCATGAAGCCGTCGCCGGCCAATATCCAGGAATTATATCTTGAGAGTCTAGCTCGTCTCGGCATAGACCCGGATAAGCATGATATCCGGTTTGTGGAGGATAACTGGGAATCGCCTACCCTTGGGGCTTGGGGGCTGGGCTGGGAGGTTTGGCTTGACGGCATGGAGATTACCCAGTTCACTTATTTCCAGCAAGTGGGAAGCATTGACGTCAAACCGGTTTCAGTGGAAATTACGTATGGGCTTGAGCGCTTGGCCATGTATATCCAGGGCAAGGAAAATGTATTTGAAATTGAATGGGTTGATGGCATTACTTACGGCGATGTCTTTCATCGGAATGAAGTTGAACATTCCCACTACAACTTTGAGCTGGCTGATACTAGTTTGCTGTTCCAGTTATTTGAGATGTATGAAAAAGAGGCTATTCGCATCATCGAAAAAGGCTTTGTACTGCCGGCTTATGACTATGTTTTGAAATGTTCGCATACATTCAACCTTTTAGATGCGCGCGGCGCTATCAGCGTAAGTGAGCGGACGAGTTTTATCGGGCGGGTACGCAATATGGCGCGGCTGTGCGCGCAGGCCTATTTGGAGCAGCGCGAAAAATTAGGTTATCCACTCCTCAAAGGAGGATGCAATAATGGCTAAAGATTTACTGTTGGAAATTGGCACCGAGGAGATACCCGCAAAATTTATGCCTGGCGCTCTGGCGCAACTGGAAAGCGTCGCCAAAAATAAACTGGAAGCGAACAGGATTGGTTTTAGCAATATACGGGCCGTTGGTACCCCGCGCCGGTTAGCGCTGATTGTGCGTCAGGTTAGCGAAAAACAAGCTGACCGGAGGAGCGAAAACAAGGGACCGGCTGTGAAAATTGCCTATGACGAAAAGGGTGTTCCTACCAAAGCTGCTCTGGGGTTTGCGCGCAGCCAGGGCGTGGATGTTAGCCAGTTGGTGACCAAGGATGGCTATGTTTATGCGATCGTCGAGGAAGCGGGCCGCTCCGTCCAAGAAATTCTTCCGGTTTTGCTACCAGAAATTATTTTAGCGTTGAGTTTTCCCAAGAACATGCGCTGGGGCAATCTGGATTTACGGTTTGTCCGACCGATTCGCTGGCTTGTGGCGCTCTATGGCAACGAAGTGGTTCCCTTTACCTTGGCCGGGGTTGCTTCCGGCAATGTGACGCGAGGCCATCGTTTTTTGAGCAAAGGGCCGGTAGTAATCTCTTCCCCGGATGACTATTTTGCCAAACTGGCTGAGCATCATGTTATGGTTGACCAAGAGGTGCGGCGGCGTGTTATTCGCGAGCAAGTCGAAAACATTGCCGTAAGCCAGGGCGGTGTGGCCAGTATTGATGAGGAACTGCTGGAAGAAGTAGTGTACCTGGTAGAATACCCCACCGCTCTTGATGGCCGGTTTGAAGAGAAATATTTATCTTTGCCGCCGGAGGCTGTCATTACTCCTATGCGCGAGCATCAGCGCTACTTCCCGGTTTTTGGCAAGGACGGAAAGTTGTTGCCTGTCTTTATAACTGTCCGCAACGGCGGCGCGGACTATATTGATATTGTTCGCCATGGCAACGAGCGGGTACTTAAAGCCCGTCTCGCCGATGCTCAGTTTTTCTTTACCGAGGATCAAAAGATACCTTTGGCCGAGCGGGTGGAGAAACTCAAGACTATCGTTTTTCAGGAAGGTCTTGGAACCTTATATGACAAAACGCTGCGGCTTGAACGTTTGGCTGTTGGCATAGCCCGGAAGGTTGGTCTGCCTGAAAGGGAAATTCCCGTCATTGAACGTAGCGCCTATTTGGCAAAGGCTGACCTTGTTACCGGAATGGTATATGAATTTACTGAACTCCAGGGCATTATGGGGCGTGAATATGCACGGATAAGCGGCGAGCCCGAGGCGGTCGCGCAGGCAATTTACGAACACTACCTGCCCCGCTTTGCCGGCGATAAACTGCCGGTAAGCCCGGCCGGCAGGGTAGTTGGTATTGCCGATAAACTGGACAACATTGTCGCAACCTTTAGTCGCGGCCTAATTCCTACCGGCTCGCAGGACCCTTATGCACTAAGGAGGCAGGCGTTGGGGATTGTAAACATCTTGATTGATGCAAAGTATCACTTGTCGGTGACAGAAATGGTGCAACATGCGATGGATCTGCTGGGTATTCATGACCATGACCGGCGGGTCAAACTAACGGACGATATTGGAGATTTCTTCCGTTTACGCATTAAGAACATTCTCGCCGAGGAAGGCATGCGTCATGACATGATTGACGCCGTTATCGCCGTTGGGACCGACGATTTGTACGATGCTTGGTTACGGGCAAAAGCGTTGGCGTTAGAGGGCGGTACCATGGCCATGCAGCGGGCAGTTCAGGCCTTTACCCGTGCCGGCAATTTGGCGAAAAATGCGACAACGGAAACAATTGACCCGTCCCTGTTTACCGCTGCCGCCGAGCACGAGCTGTATCAGGCTTACCTAAACGCCCGCCAAACCGTAGCGGAAAAGCTGGCCGTCCGTGACTACGCAGGAGTGCTCAAGGTAATGGCCGAAATGGCCGGCCCGATAGATGCCTTCTTTGGAGCAGTCATGGTTATGGTGGAAGACATGGCTGTGCGCAACAACCGCTTAGCTTTGTTACAAGCAATCGCTAGCCTGACGGCAAACGTAGCTGATCTTAGCAAAATTGTGTAGAGTCATATTTAAACCTGTACCTTGCGGTACAGGTTTTTGTATTATTGAACCATCAATATGGGAAGCTAGAAATAAAAAAATTATAGCTATTGCAGGCAAAGAAGGAAACGGATTTTAAATATAGTATATACTATATTGATGATTTTGTTTTAAAGTATAGCACAATTAGGAGGTCTTTATGGCAGAGAAGGAAAAGTTAGTATTGTGGTTTGATGAGATCAGCAAAGAGGATGTTGCAATTGTCGGCGGCAAATCAGCTTCGCTGGGGGAGTTAACATCACGTACCAAAGTACCTGTGCCCTTTGGGTTTGCCACAACGGCAGCGGCGTACCGCTATTTCATCAAGCATAGCGGATTGGAGGCAAAAATTGCTGACCTTTTAAAGCAACTCGATGATGTTGAGGATAGCCGCAAACTGCGGGAAGTTAGTGCCGCCATTCGTCAAGCCATTATGAATGCCCCTATGCCTACCGAGTTGGCCGGGGAAATTATGGCTGCCTATCAGGAACTAGGCAAGCGGGCAGGAGAGGTTGACCCGTTTGTTGCGGTACGTTCCAGCGCTACCGCTGAGGACCTTCCTGACGCCAGTTTTGCCGGCCAGCAAGAAAGTTATTTAAATGTACAGGGCGCTGAACAGGTCGTTGAAAAAGTAAAGGAATGCTATGCATCTACCTTTACTGACCGGGCAGTGTATTATCGAGTGAAGAAGAATTTTGCCCATTTAGACGTAGCTCTCAGCGCCGTGGTACAGATGATGGTTTTTTCCAAAGCATCTGGGGTTATGTTTACCGTGGACGTCGCGACTGGCAATGATACCCATATTCTTATTGAAGGTGCTTGGGGTTTAGGAGAGTATATCGTTCAGGGCGTCGTTACTCCCGATAATTTTTTGGTGCGCAAGCAAGATTTGGCAATTGAGAAAAGTAATGTTCACGAAAAAACCGTTATGCTGGTGCGAAATCCCGCCGGCGGTTGTGAAGAGAAACCGGTGCCGCCGGAAATGGTCAACGCTCCTGTTCTCACCGACAGCCAAATTCGGGAATTAGCCCGGTATGCACTGGATATTGAGAAGCATTACGGCTCCTACATGGATATTGAATGGGGTATTGATGAACGGAATGATAAAATATGGATTTTACAGGCGCGCCCGGAGACGGTATGGTCGCGCCGGAATAAAGAGAAAGGGGCTGGGATAGAAGTGGCCTCGACAGCGGACAGTGCCAATCGTAAAATACTGACCAAGGGGCTGCCTGCCAGCCCGGGTCGGGTAGCGGGCAAAGCCCATGTCATTCTGGATCCTTCCATGATTGACACCTTCCGGGAGGGTGAAATCCTAATAACCGAAATGACGGCGCCCGACTGGGTACCGGCGATGAAAAAAGCCCGCGCAATTATAACTAATGCCGGCGGTATGACTTGCCACGCTTCCATCGTCAGCCGCGAACTCGGCATTCCCTGTATCGTGGGGACCAAAAGCCGCGGTACTCCTGCGACGGCTGCTGTTCCGGACGGAGCCGAGATTACCGTCGATGCCACTAATGGTATAGTGTATGCCGGTATTATCAGCGACTTAGTCGTTCCCAAAACGACGGAGGAAGGCGGTCAGTCCATAACGGTTGCCGAAACTTTCCCCGTTACCGGTACGAAAGTATACATGAATCTTGGCGATCCCGATTTAGCCGAGCGCTATGCTGCGCTGCCATGTGACGGTATCGGCTTGATGCGGGAGGAGTTTATCTGGACGACCTATATTCACGAACATCCGCTGTACTTGATCGAAACAGGCCGCCCGGACCGGGTAGTGGAGGGGTTGGCGGACGGAATGCGCAAGGTATGCCAGGCGATGGCGCCCAGGCCGGTTGTGCTCCGGTTCAGCGATTTCAAGTCGAGTGAGTATCGTGAACTGAAAGGCGGCGAACGCTATGAGCCTTATGAACCCAGTGCTCTGCTTGGCTGGCGTGGTGCTTCGCGCTATTATGATCCCAAATATATTGAGGCGTTTAAGCTGGAGATTAAAGCGGTGCGCAAAGTACGGGAAGAATACGGTTTTAAGAATTTACACGTTATGATCCCTTTCTGCCGCACTGTCGAAGAGGCTGCCAAAGTGACGGCCCTTATGGCTGAAGAAGGATTAAGACGCGGGCCTGATTTTAAAGTCTGGCTGATGGCGGAAATTCCTTCCAATATTATTCTTGCTGACCAGTTCAACCAGTTTGTCGACGGTTACTCTATCGGGTCCAACGACCTGACCATGCTCCTTTTGGGCTGTGACCGCGATAACGAAACAGTTGCTCATATTTTCAGCGAGCGAGACTTGGCTGTGAAAAGAGCAATCCGCCACCTTATCGAGGTGGCGCACCGCGACGGCAAAACAGTATCGATCTGCGGGCAGGCGCCCAGTGTGTATCCTGATTTCACCGAATTCTTAGTAAAAAGCGGCATTGATTCCATTTCCGTAAATCCAGATGCGGTTAAAGCGACTAAAAAATTGGTGGCACAGGTCGAGCAGCGGCTTGTTTTAGATAAGCTGACTGGCCGCGGTTTGGTTGATAAAGAGGATTATACCTGGTAAATAAGTCAAACTTTGTTATAACGAAAGAAAGGAATTGGCTTACTTTTAGCGTATATATCCGAAATATCAGTGAAAAGGGGGGGTTCATCATCGCTTTAACACCCCGGCAAGAAAAGATTGCTGAAATTGTGCGCACCGAGGGACCCATCACCGGGGAGCAAATCGCTGAGCGCCTGAATGTTACCAGGGCAGCCCTGAGACCGGATTTGGCAATTTTGGTAATGGCCGGTATTATTGATGCCCGTCCCAAGGTAGGGTACTACTATACCGGCAAAAACACCTTTAACATGTTGGTCGAGGAAATCAGCCGCATCAAGGTCCGTGATGTCCAGTCCGTACCGGTTGTCGTTCCTACCAACACGAGCGCCTATGATGTAATTGTTACCATGTTTCTTGAAGATGTGGGAACAGTATATGTAGTTGAACAGGGTGGAATTTTGGCCGGAGTAGTTTCCCGGAAAGACTTGCTAAAAATTGCTATGGGTAGCGGCGACTTGCACAAAGTGCCGGTTAAAGTTATTATGACGCCGATGACAAAGATTATAGTGACCACTGCGGATGAATCCGTGCTAGAGGCCGCGAAAAAGATTATTGACAACGAGGTAGACAGCTTACCTGTAGTCCGTCCTTTGGCGGCGGATAGGACATATGAAGTAGTGGGACGCCTGACGAAAACGAATATTACCAGGCTATTTGTTGAACTCGGCGAAGGTAAAAGGAGGTAACGACTATTTCGTCTTTACCAGTCATTTATGCGATCTCGGACTCAATTGGTGAAACGGCTGAAATGGTGGCTCGGGCGACCGCCAGTCAATTTGATTCCGGTAAGTTTGACATTATCCGTGTTCCCTATATCAACTCGGTGGAGCAAATCGAGGAGGTAGTCAGGGAAGCGGCAACGCAACGCAGTGTTATCTGCCATACGCTTGTATCACCAGACCTGCGGGAAGCGTTAAAGGTGCAGGCAGAGCGTTTTGGCATTACAACGGTAGATATTATGGGTCCTATGATTTCTGCCGTTCAAAAAATTGCGGGAACCGAGCCTAAACTCAAACCAGGACTGATTCATAAGTTGGATCAGGAATATTTTAAACGGGTCGAGGCGGTGGAGTTTGCCGTCAAATACGATGATGGCAAAAACCCTTGGGGTTTGCACAAAGCCGACATGGTGATTATCGGCGTATCCCGTACCTCCAAGACACCTCTCAGCATGTATTTGGCTCACAAAAAGCTGAAAGTGGCCAATGTACCACTTGTGCCGGAAGTTCCGCCCCCGGAGGAATTGTTTCAAATTCCGCCGCAGCGGATTGTAGGCTTGGTTATTGATCCCTTCAAACTGAACGAGATTCGCGCCGAACGCTTAAAGGCAATGGGTTTGTCAGCCGATGCCAACTATGCCAATCTGGAGCGCATTACCGAAGAACTGGAGTATGCTAGGGCAATTATGCGCAAGCTTCGCTGCCCCATCATCGACGTATCAAACAAGGCGATCGAGGAAACGGCAAATAAAGTATTGGAGATTGCGCAAAAGAACGCGAACGCAAAATAAACTAACCCCAGCCACGTTTGCCGTAGGCTGGGGTTTTCACCTGTGAACTATAGAATGGTGTTGGTTTTCACATTATAGGTTACCGTTGCGGCTGACCAAACAATTCCGTTTTGTGATACCTGCACATTGCCTCTGAATACCGCTGTTTTGGTACGCCAGTTGTAGTCTACACTGTCAGCCGAAATTTTGAGATCGCTGCGGGTTAGTACGACGCCGCCGCTTATCTCGGCGCTATCTTTAGCGTATACATACACGGTGTCGCCGGTAAAAAACAAGTCATTCTGGATGACAGTTACGCCGCCGGAGGCCCAAACTTCCATCGTAGCCAGGTTCACCCTCGCTTCACCGGCGGTGATAGTCCGCGTTCCGATTTCAATCTGTACGTTGCCGCTGAGGACGTGCAAGCCGGTGCTAAAGTCAAAGTATTGGCGGTCAGCCTTAAACGAAAGTTTAGCCGCCAGCGCCGTTGCGGTGAGGGTTACTAAAAGCAGAATAGTAAGCAGGATAACTTTTTTTCGCATGTGATCAACCTTCCTTCTAAACACTAATTATAACAAATTTTGGACCGGTAAGCGTAAGTAAATATTTGATACACTTTAGCGATATTTGTCAAAAGGAATGATATAATGGGGTTGTAACTAGCCAGGTCAGACTGGAGGGGAGAGTATGAAGGTACGTGAACGCCTGGAAGAGCTGGAATACAAATTGCTGTCGCCTTATGCTGCCAAGAGCCGTGATGCTGTTCGTGACCGTGAGGAACAGCTGTGCGATTTTCGCACTTCTTTTCAACGGGATCGGGACCGCATTATCCACAGTAAAGCCTTTCGGCGCTTAAAACACAAGACGCAGGTTTATATTGCGCCGGGTGATCATTATCGCATGCGTATGACCCATAGTTTAGAAGTAGCGCAAATATCGCGCACCATTGCCAGGGGACTTAGGCTCAATGAAGATTTGACCGAGGCCATTGCACTCGGCCATGATGTCGGCCATACCCCTTTTGGCCATGCCGGCGAATATGCCTTGCGGGAAATCATCGGTCATTTCAATCACAACGAACAGAGTTTGCGGGTTGTGGATTATCTGGAGCGTAACGGGCAGGGGCTTAATTTAACCCTTGAAGTCAAGGATGGCATCGTCAACCATACCGGCACGAACAAACCGTTTACACTTGAAGGCAACATTGTACGAATTGGCGATCGCATCGCCTACCTTTGCCACGATTACGATGACGGCATTCGGGCCGGCATGCTTAGACCCACCGACCTTCCGGAAAAAGTAGCCCGTACCCTTGGCACCAATCCTTCCAGTATGATTACGGTTATGGTGTCGGATATGATTCAGGTTTCCGACGGCCAAAGCGAGATTCGGATGTCATCGGCAGTGCAAGAAGCTATGGATGAGTTTCGTGAGTTCATGTTCGAGAAGATTTACCACTCGGCCGAACTCGAACCGGATCGGACGAAAGCCAAATATGTAATCCATAAGCTCTATGATTATTTTATGGCTCATCCCGGCCGTTTGCCGCAGGAATTTCTCGACCGGGAAGAGCGCTGGGGTCTTCAAGTAACAGTAATAGATTATATTGCCGGTCTCACGGATTCTTACGCGATTAGTCTTTTTGAAAACTTGTTTATTCCTTCCAAGTGGGGAATGGGATGATTATGTCAAAACGGGTTGGCGCCAGATTTGTTATTTGCTTATGGGCTGTCATACAGCGCAAAGGAACTGCCTGAGTACACACGTTATGCCCCGCCTAGGCGGGTTTTTTACATTCTGTAGTCACTAGCAAAAACTATTTAATTTGTCAAGGGGTCAAAGAGGATATTTGTTGTTCACATTGAATATTAATATATAAATAGGTCTATTAACCTACGGGTAAAGGAGGATTTTGGCATTTAATGTAGAATAAGACCAATCTTGGGCAATCGCCTTTATTTAACTATTAATCGTGCATATTATAGGTATGTTATGAAAGATGCTAGGTTTGACGATTTCATAGATCGCCTGCGTTCGGAGTGCGATATCGTCAGCGTAATCTCCGAATATGTTCCACTAAAGAAAAAAGGGAAAAATTATTGGGGTTGTTGCCCTTTTCACCATGAAAAGACGCCGTCTTTTTCTGTCACGCCGGAAAAAGGATTTTTCTATTGTTTTGGTTGTCAGACTGGCGGCAATGTTTTTAATTTCCTAATGAAAATTGAAAACATCAGCTTCTTTGAAGCCGCTAAAAAATTGGCTGCCAAACTGAATATCCCGTTGCCCGAAAAAGAAAAATCACCGGCGGAAATAGCCAGGGAACGAGAATTAGCCGCGCTTTATTTGGTTAATGAATATGCCAGCGAATTTTATCACGCCTGCCTCACTAAGACCAACATGGGAAGAGCCGCCAGAGAATACCTTGCCGGTCGGGGTATCAGTGACGACATTATCCGCAAGTTTAAGTTGGGATTTGCACCGCCTGCCTGGGACAAATTAGCTCAGGCTCTTACCCGGCGCGGGCTTACGGAAGAATTGTTGCTAAAGGCCGGTTTGGTTTCGGCGCGTCCTAGGGGCGACGGTATTTATGACCGCTTCCGCAACCGTGTTATGTTTCCCATCCGAGATGCTCGCGGGCGGGTAGTAGGGTTTGGCGGACGGGTACTAGATGATAGTAGTCCCAAATATCTAAATTCGCCGGATACCTTACTCTTCAATAAACGTCACTTGCTCTACGGGCTTGATGCGGCTTTTCGTTCAATCAAAGAATCTGGCCTAGCCATTGTAGTGGAAGGGTACATGGATGTCATTACGGCTCACGGTTTCGGTTTTACGAATGTGGTAGCCTCGTTGGGTACAGCCTTTACACCCGAACAGGCCGGACTACTGAAGCAGTGCTCCGTTTCGCAAGTGCTGTTTGCCTATGACAGCGACGCTGCTGGGCAAAATGCTACTGTTCGCGCTTTGTCAACAGTCCGTGAACGGGGGTTTAACGTCAAAGTTGTTTCCATTCCAGATGGCAAGGATCCAGATGAATTTCTGCGGCGGCACGGGCCGGAAGCTTTTACCCGGGCTTTATCTCAAGCATTGCCGTTTGTTGATTATCAGATTCAACAGGCCCTGGAGAGTAGCGACTATTCAACCCTTGAAGGTAAGGTTGCGGTTGTATCGAAGGTTCTACCTGTCTTGGCTTCGGTTGGGAACGCTGTTGAAGTGAATGATCATATCGCGCGTTTGGCGCAGAAGTTAAATATTGATGAAAGTGCCATAAGGACTGAATATGGTAAGTATATTCACCAGTATAAAAAGGATAAAATTGTAAATAAGGGAAACAATATAAATAGCCATCTTAATTTTGTCAAGTTTGCCAAAGGGCCGGAAGCGGCCACTGTTGCCGCGGAGCGACAGTTAATCCGTCTTATGTGCGACGATGGGGCGCTAATTCCTTATGTTCAGGTACAGCTCGCTGTCGATGATTTTTCCGATGGCGCACGACAGGAGATTGTGCACCGTATTTTCATGGCCTATAATACTGGTGAAAATTTGGAGCCTGCTGTTTTAGCAATGGGACTCAGCGAAACAGCAAATACCGAGTTGTCGCATATTATGTTAATAGATGGGAAATGTGCCGATGTCACAAAAGTGGTCGACGACTGCTTAAAGACAATCCGGCTTGCGCGCCTTAAAGCCTTGTATGAGCAACACCGGTTAAAAGCCGATGAATTAGAACGCATGGGGGATAGTCGCTTTCAGGAGGAATTGGCTGAAAGTAAGCGAATCAATGATGAGATTAGAAAACTACAGCAGTGTTAACTGCTACTCATTACACCTAGACCCAAACAGCCGACGGGAGGGGGGAGTAAAATGACAGACAAAAAGAACACTAACGAGCATGTAAACGAACTTCTGCATAAGGGCAAAAAACGAGGCGGCATGCTGACATATTCGGAGATAATGGATACTCTCCAGGGTGAGGATTTAACTCCCGATGAAATAGACGATATGTATGAGGTTTTTAATAGTAAGGGCATTGAAATTGTTGATGAAATTCCCGACGTCGAAACCCTGGAAGACCCAGACATTACCGCAATCGAAGCAGCGCCCGAAGAAGTGGATATTGATCTTAGTATTCCGGAAGGCATCAGCATCGACGACCCGGTGCGCATGTACCTTAAGGAGATTGGCCGGGTTCCGCTTCTAACGGCTGAAGAAGAGATACAATTAGCCAAACGTATGGAACAGGGCGATGAGGAAGCTAAACGCCGTCTTGCCGAAGCCAACCTCCGCCTGGTTGTTAGCATTGCTAAACGCTATGTCGGCCGTGGGATGCTGTTCCTGGATTTGATCCAGGAGGGTAATCTGGGATTAATCAAAGCCGTAGAAAAGTTTGATTATAATAAGGGGTATAAGTTTAGTACTTATGCGACTTGGTGGATACGCCAGGCGATTACGCGCGCCATTGCTGACCAGGCGCGTACCATTCGTATCCCTGTCCACATGGTTGAGACAATTAATAAATTAATTCGCGTTTCTCGCCAGCTTCTTCAGGAAAAGGGACGGGAGCCGACGCCTGAAGAGATTGCCCGTGAGATGGATATCAGTGTGGAGCGAGTGCGCGAGATCATGAAAATCGCGCAGGAGCCCGTATCTCTGGAGACTCCCATCGGCGAAGAAGAAGATTCGCATCTGGGAGATTTTATCGAGGACCAGGACGCACCTGCTCCCGCCGAAGCGGCGTCGTTTATGCTGCTAAAGGAACAATTGGAAGAGGTGCTTGAGACCCTCACACCCCGCGAAGAAAAAGTGTTGCGGCTCCGTTTCGGTTTGGACGATGGCCGTGCCCGTACCTTAGAAGAAGTGGGCCAATACTTTGGTGTAACACGGGAACGTATTCGTCAAATCGAAGCCAAAGCGCTGCGCAAGTTGCGCCATCCCAGCCGCAGCAAGAAACTCAAAGACTTCCTGGAATAGTAGCGGCGGCAAAGACGGGCAAGATTAAAAAAGTCTTGACGTAACACCGGGCTTACTTTATAATATGATTTGGCGGTTATTCCTCGATAGCTCAATGGTAGAGCACTCGGCTGTTAACCGAGTGGTTGCAGGTTCGAGTCCTGCTCGAGGAGCCATTTGCTTGTTAAAAAACAGGCTTTCATGGAAAGACCTGTTTTCAATATCTTTGGGCCTATAGCTCAGCGGTAGAGCAGCCGGCTCATAACCGGCTGGTCCCTGGTTCGATCCCAGGTGGGCCCACCAATAATCTTATTTGGCCCGTTGGTCAAGTGGTTAAGACACCGCCCTTTCACGGCGGTAACAGGGGTTCGAATCCCCTACGGGTCACCATAGTTGTATTTACCGGGGTTCTTCGAGGACTGCGGAGAAAATATATTTTATTTTATAATAAAAGGCAAAGCCTACGCTTTGCTTTTTATTTTTGTATTTTGTATATGGTAAAGAATTTTTTTAACACTATGCATAACTATATCTTTGTTGCTTACGGAAAGGATAATTTAACCAGCCGACGAAATAATAAATGAGGAGGATTTAGTTTGAGACTGGGTGCACGGTTGGCGGGCATCGCCAAATTGGTCCCGACGGGAACCAGACTCGCCGATATTGGCACAGACCATGCGATGCTGCCTGTCTGCCTTGTTCGGGAGGGCGTGATTTCTTACGCCGTAGCGGGGGAAGTACATGAAGGACCTTTTAAAACAGCCAAGGCGGCTGTTGCGCGACTAGGTCTGGAGAACTTTATAACGGTGCGGTTTGGCAATGGCCTGGAAGTCCTTCGCCCTTATGAGGTTGAAACGGTTGTAATTGCCGGCATGGGCGGAGCGACAATTATTGATATTTTGTCACAGCGGCCAGAGGTAACGCAAACGCTAAAACTTTTGCTGTTGCAGCCGATGGTTGGTGCGGCGGCAGTACGGCGCTGGCTCAAGGCAAACGGTTGGTGTTTGCGTGCTGAAGACCTGGTGGAAGAGGAAGGGCGGCTCTATGAAATAATCGCCGCTGTCCAAGGCTCATCGCCCGATTATGAAGATATATTGTACGATATAGGACCGCTGCTGTGGGAAGGCCGCCACCGCTTGCTAAAACAACACGTTGATCACCTTAGCGAACAAATTACGGCTACGCTTACGGCGATGGCGGAAAGTCTGCAAGCCAAGAAATCCGTAAAATACCGGGAACTTACCCGGAAACTCGCGCAACTGGAGGCCAAGCGAAAATGCCTGTCAAGTGTCACGTCATCATAGATGCCTTAGAAAATTTGGCTCCCCGGCATTTAGCTGCCGATTGGGATAATGTCGGGCTGCTCTTAGGCAGTGCCATGCAGGACATTACCAAGATTTTCGTTACCCTGGACGTCACGCTGGCTGCGGCCCAATATGCAGCTGCCAATGGCATTGATTTGATTGTGTCGCATCATCCGGTAATATTCAAGGGTATAAAGCATGTCCGTACTGACTCGCCAACCGGGAGAGTGTTACAAACGCTTATTAAACATGATGTTGCCGTCTATGCTGCTCATACCAATCTGGATGCCGCGGCGGGCGGGGTCAATGACGTTTTGGCCAAGCGGCTCAATCTTAATGATATTGCGCCGCTCCAGACGCAATATACGGAAAAGCTTGTCAAAATCGTTACGTTTGTTCCGGAAGGGCATGTGGAATCCGTTCGCAATGCCATGGCTGCGGCCGGGGCCGGCCATATCGGCAATTACAGCCATTGTTCTTTTCAGACGGCGGGAACAGGAACTTTTTTGCCTTTAGCCGGGACCAGACCGTTTATTGGCGAGCAGGGTAAAATGGAATATGTGCCTGAATACCGTTTGGAGACTATTGCGCCAGAAGCAATTGTCCGACGGGTTGTCGCCGCTATGATCAAGGCTCATCCTTATGAAGAGGTAGCCTATGATCTTTATCCGCTTTTGAATAGTGGCGCTGCCTACGGTCTTGGCCGTGTGGGTACATTGGCCCAATCCTTGTCGCTAGCGGACTTTGCTATAGTGGTTAAAGCCGCATTGGGACTGGAGCAGCTGAAAATCGCCGGTGACCTGGCGGCTAAAGTCCGCAAAGTTGCCGTGTGCGGCGGAAGCGGCATTAGTGTAACGAGTGCGGCCATTGCCGCGGGCGCTGACGTTCTTATTACCGGTGACGTTAAATACCATGAAGCTCAGGATGCTGTTGCAGCAGGACTGGCGATCATTGACGCCGGGCATTTTGCCACCGAGCAGCCCGTTGTCGCCGCCGTAGCAAGCTACCTTGAAGAATGTGCCGCTGCCAATAATTGGCATGTGGCCATTTATACTGACACTATTAATACGGATGTTTTTACTGTGTTGTAAACAGGGTGCTTTTTTGCTCCCTGTTTTTTTTATAGCTCGTTTAAGCAATTCTATAAGGAGGGATAACAGTGAGAGAACAATTAGAGCTTCTTTGGCAGCTCCAAGCGGTGGAAGAGCAGATTCGTGCCATTGTCCGTAGAAGGGAGAGTATCAAAGCCGACGAGGTACGCCAGCTATGGCATGAAATTCAACTGCTTTCGCAAAATATAATTGCCGATAAAGAGAAGCTGGAGTGCCAACGCCGCGTTTGTGCCGCCCTGGAAAGCGACCTGACAAAGTTAACCCGTCAGCTGCGCTTGCTTGAAGAACGGCTATACAAGAATAGCAGCGGGAGTGTTCGCGAATTGGAGCAGCTGAGAATTAAACATGAAAGTTTGCAGCGGGAAATCCACGATCGGGAAGAGGAAGTTTTCCGGTTTTTGGAGAGTTGTGAGCAACTGGCAGACAGAATAGCTAACCAGGAAACGGCCTTGCAGGATAAAAAACAGCGTCATGGTATAGGACAACGGAAAATTGCTGAGGCAATAGCCGCGCTTGAAGGCGAAGAAAGGGTACTTCGCGAACAGCAGAAGAGTCTGCGCTGCCGTATTGACCCCGGTTTATTGGCAACTTATCAAGCACTTAATGCGAAATTGGCAATGCCGGTTGCTAAGGTTAGCCAGGGTGTGTGTAGCGGCTGCCGCCGGAGTATTCCAACTTGTCAAACACGCACCCGTCCGGGCGAAATCCAGTTTTGCGACAACTGCGGCCGGATACTTTTCTTAAAGTAATATGTTTAAGTAATATGTTTTCCACAATTTGGATGTTGACGAAACCGCAAAGTTATGGTATTGTATAATTCCTGATAACGACATATGGCTATGAGTACGAAAGATGGTCGCGAATGCCGGAGGGCATTCGAGGAAAGTCCGAGCTCCACAGGGCAGGGTGCTGGATAACGTCCAGCGAGGGCGACCTCAGGGAAAGTGCCACAGAAATGTAGACCGCCGGACGCTTTCGCGTTCGGTAAGGATGGAACGGTGCGGTAAGAGCGCACCAGCAGCCAGGCGACTGGCTGGCTAGGTAAACCCCACCCGGAGCAAGACCGAATAGGGAAGGAATGAGGCGGCCCGCTGACCTTCCGGGTTGTGTCGCTTGAGCCGTCAGGCAACTGGCGGCCTAGATAGATGACCATCACCGCGTGAGCGGAACAGAACTCGGCTTATTGACTACTCATAGTCTGATAAAAAAAGGCAACAATCGTTGCCTTTTTGCATTTTACGCGGTAACGATGCAGTTGTCATACGCCTGCAAGGCAGGCATGTTCCTGAAAGGAAACTGTGCGGCCGGTACAGAATCTACATATGTGACAATCAGTTAAGGGAAGTGATTAAATGCAAAAAGCGGAAGAATTCGCGGTTGCTTACGTTGTGTTCGAAGATGACGAATGGTTTATTGTTGGTAGATTGGCGGACATTCAGCGGCTAAGCGATGCCGGGTATGTTGAAAGAGCTTGGGATATCAAACTTGATAATGGTCATCGTCCTTACGCGGTGGTCAAAAAACGGGTTAACTTTGACATTTCTGAGCCGCCTAACGATGCGCCGAAAAATGGTTTAACCCAGACAATAGCTGCTAAAACAGGCCTAAAATTCAGCGACAACCTGCACTTTTTGGAGCACACCTATCTTTTCCGTCCCAGTCCGGCCTTTTGGGGTGAACTACTGATTGGTTTTGCCGGCGCGGACGGACGTCTTCAAGACGTTAACCCTACGGATTATTATGCTATTTACCGCGGCTACATTTTGCACAATGTCAACGGGGCCAAGTTTGTGCGGCTCGACCCCGACACATTGGTCTGAATTAACGCCACAATAGGATTTGCGGCGGTTTTTTCGGAATTGGGGGGACCGGACTGGCCGGATAACCCACGATGAGGGGAGCTACGGCCTGATATTCGGCGGGCACGCCAAGTTCTGCTTTAACTTCGGGAAGGTTAAGCAGCGGCCGGGCAAAACCGATCCAGCAGGTGCCGAGACCAAGGCCATGGGCGGCCAACATGATATTTTGCGCCGCGAGGCAGCAATCTTCTTCCGGATGGGGTCCGTTAGGAACGGCGTAAACGATGAGCAGCGTGCCGGCATTATAAAAAATGTTGAAATCGGGATTTGCAAGTGCCGTGCGGTATTTGGTCAGCGGGGGATGCTGGTCCATTTGACTTAACAGAAAAGCCTTCGCCCGGTCGGAATAATGGTTCAGCAGCTCACGGTCCTGGATGACGGCAAAAGCCCAGGGCTGAGAATTCATGGCGCTTGGCGCCTGGACGGCCGCTTCAAGGAGCTGGAGTAGCAAATCTTTACTGACTGCCTGTGGGGAGTAGTTGCGGACAGAGCGGCGCGATTGAATAGCATCGAACAGTTCCAAAAATATCACTCCTGTATAATTTTTTAGATTGTGGTAAGTTTACCAAAAGGCCCAACAAATAAGCCCTCGGTTGAGGGCTTATTTGACACAGCCGGTAATTAATCCTCCTCGCCTTCTCCGGGGAGCGGTTCGTTTGTCAGGCGGTAGAGGGCCGCGGTAAACTCGGCGATATGTTCCTTTTCTTCGTTCATGATGTGGCAAAAGAGAGCTCTGACTTCATCGTGCTCGGCCTGAGCCATATAAATTTGATATTTATTGGTTGCTTCCAGTTCGCCGGCGAGCGACTTGGTCAGATAGTGAATTGTAGGCAGGTCTTTTTCCGCTGGCGGCGTAACGGCAACATCTTCCGCCTCCGATACCCACATAGGGGGTGCTTTCCATTTATCCGGCGGTTGGACTCTTGCCAGGGTGAGCGTCCCCAGGTTTTCCTCCTTCAACACGGCGGCCTGTACTGGGTCAAGGGAAGAAATAAGACGCATCAATTCCACATAGTGGTGCATTTCATCTTCAGCGACATCAAGAAAAAGGTCGGCCATAGGGGTCCGCAGCGCCGCTTCCAGGTACAGGTCTATAGCTTCGCGTTCGTTCTTCGCCGCATCCCGCAACCGTAGCAGATCGGGGTCATCCGGGCACAGGGTATGTCTTGGCGGTTGGGCCTGTTTAAAGGACGGGATATAGTCGATGGGTTTTGTTTTGGCCGGTTTTGTTCTTTTTTTAGACGGCATACCTACACCTCCACAGGAAAGTCACTATATTATATGTGTTGACAGTCGGAATGGTGATGGGCTTGACATAGCGGCCGTGTTCTGGTAATATTTTCTGTGTCCTAGAGGGGAGTAGCTTACAAAGGCAGAGTCAACATACTGGCGGTAGTTTGCCTGGTTCTGCCATTGGCGTGTCCAATAAGCGAGACCTTTAGTATGACGCTTTTTTTGGTCATACTAAAAGTGTCTCGCTCTTTTATTTTATAAAGGGGAGGAGTTATAGTGACAGCGTTTTTAGCGTCTTTAGGTTTCGTTGTTCTGGCGGAAATGGGGGACAAAACGCAGCTTTTAGGGATGGCGTTTGCGACGCGGTACAGGTGGCAAACGGTTATGTGGGGTGTCCTTGTTGCCACTGTTTTAAACCATTTTTTCGCGGTGGTAGTTGGTAATTACATAACGCGCGTTATCCCCCTCCATTATGTCCAGATTGCCGCTGCAGCATCGTTTATTATCTTCGGTTTGTGGACCATCCGGGGCGACGAACTGGGGGATGAAGCGAACGGTAGCCGATTTAATCCCTTTTGGACGGTTACAATTGCCTTTTTCATTGCGGAAATGGGTGATAAAACTCAGTTGGCCACGGTGGCCTTAGCCGCGCAATTTAAGGAAATTATTCCCGTGTGGCTAGGTACGACGGTAGGCATGATGATTGCCAATGCGATCGGTATCATTGTAGGGATCGTCATGGGGCGGAAAATCCCTGAGCGAGCCGTAAAATGGTTTGCTGCTCTGGTTTTTATCTTCTTTGGCTTAGTGGGGTTATACCAGGCGCTGCCGCGTCACCTTCTATCACCGTCGGTCATTATTACCGTCGTCGCCATCATTCTTGTTCTTGTTTATGTAGTGGCGAAGTGGGAAAACAATGGCAAAATGCCGCACCAGCAAGAATAAAATGCGGGTCATTAATTTTTTTTGTCGAGTTATTAAAAAGTTAAATATAGCAAATGGAAAAATACGTTGACTTGCCAAAGAAAGGCTATTAAAATGAGAATGACCACCCCTACCGTAGGGGGGTGGGAAAGGAGCTGGGAACAGTGAGTGTAATAAATATAATCAGCCAAGAGGAATTTGAGGAAAAAGTACTTAAAGCTGACAAACCGGTACTTGTTGATTTCTGGGCGCCGTGGTGCGGACCTTGTAAGATGGTAGGGCCTGAAGTGGAGGCTGTCGCCGAAATTTTTGCCGGGCGGGCTTATGTGGTCAAAGTAAATGTTGATGACCAACCCAGTCTGGCAAATGCCTACCGGGTTATGGGGGTACCGACAATGCTGGTTATTAAAAACGGTCAAGAGATTAACCGGATAGTTGGGTATCGGCCACGGCAGGAACTTAGCGCCGCTCTGGAAAATGCATTGTAAAAAGCGACTCCCGGGATACTCGGGAGTTTCTTATTGGTTGGAGTTCGCAAACTATTCGTAAAAATCGCCCTTTAGCTTGGCCGTTTGTTCCTTACTGGTCACGGACAGGCATGCTCTTATCTGTAAAATATAGTTGTCTTAAAATTGCGTTTTTGTAATAATGTATTTAGGAAAGGGGGATGCCGAATGTTTAATTTTAGCATGTCGGAGCTTGTTGTTATTTTGATTATTGCTCTGGTCGTTTTTGGACCGTCCAAACTGCCGGAAATTGGTCGGGCTTTTGGTAAGAGCATCAAAGAATTCAAGGCCGCTACCAGCGATGTAAAGGAAGAAGTACAGAAAGCTGTATCGCTCGATACCCCTGCCAACAAAGAACAGAGCAAATGATTGGTATGCCGCTTTTCTGTTAAATATGAACGCGGAAGAGCGGCATTCTTATCTTTCCAGGAGGTAACAATATGGTGGCTCCCATCCAAATTAACCGGGAGTTGTGTTTGAATAATAATTACAAAAAAATGCAGTGTGATCTATGCCGGAAGATTTGCCCGGATGGCTGTATTAACGAAGATTTGGCGGTAGACAACAAATGTTGCACAGAGTGCGGGCTGTGTTTGGCTGTTTGCCCGTCCGAGGCCGTTATGGGAGAAAACTTTACTCCGCAGGCTTTATCAAAGCTGTTTGCTGATCCTTCGACACCCGTTGTTTTAAGTTGCCGGCGGCAAGACACGGAGAGTCCATGGCCTTGTCTTGGCTTTATCGATGCTCGGCTGCTTTTAGCTTTGACCGCCTGTGGTACGGGCGGCGAGCGGTGCGTATATGTCGACGACCGTGCTTGTGAGGACTGCAAAAAGGGGATACAAGCCCATCTGCAAAAAGCGTTGTCTCAGGCTAATGCTTTACTTGCTACTTACGGCATGCCGCCAGTGCAGGCAGGGACCGCAGTCGCTCACGTGCAGCCTAAAGCCAAGCCTATTTCACGGCGCGCCTTCTTTTCGGAACTGTTTGGCGCTACCGTTGAAGCGGTGCGCCAAGCGGTAATTGCCGGTCCAGCGTGTGCTGAACGACTGCCGCGTCAGGAAATGTTTAATAAATACATGACCCGTCAAGCTAGCGACATACCGTCACAGCAGGTTTTTCACAGTCTGACGGTCAGCGACGCTTGCCGCGGCTGCGGCTCATGCGCCAAGTTTTGCCCGAACAAAGCGATTACGATTCAGGACCAGGGCGGTGCTGCGATTGACATATATCATGACCCTATGGCGTGCACCGGCTGTTCCGTTTGTATTGTCCACTGTCCGCAACAAGCGCTCAGCCTGACATGGGCGACTAAACTGGCTAAACACAAAGTTGCCGTCACGTTATTGCCACGCTGTACATCCTGCGGCCAAATCTATCAGCCAATCGGCTCGCAGACGATGTGCTTGGAGTGTATGTTGAAAAAACGTAATCAAGTTTTATGGTAAAAAAAAAACGATTCTGCGCTTGTCCGGCATCGGACCGATTTGTTACAATGGGGGTAGGCAGTATCCTTGGCGAACTGCACTACTGGTTTTAAGAGGGATTAGTATGAACAGGACAACTAAAATTACGGTTTCCACCTTTCAGGCCATGAAGAATGCCCGTCAAAAAATTGCCATGCTTACGGCCTATGATTATTCTACGGCCAAGCTCTTCGATGAGGCAGGAATTCATGGCCTATTAGTTGGCGATTCCTTGGGGATGGTTATGCTCGGTTATGAGAATACCTTGCCTGTAACCATGGAGGACATGCTTCATCACACCAAGGCCGTTGTTCGCGGGGCCACCCAGGCATTAGTTGTTGCTGACATGCCGTTTCTTTCCTACCATGTCAGTACGGCTGAGGCGGTGGCCAATGCCGGGAGGCTGATCAAAGAAGGTGGGGCGCAAGCTGTGAAGTTGGAAGGAGGCGCCGCCATTGTCGACAAGGTTGCGGCCATTGTGCGGGCGGAAATTCCCGTCATGGGCCACCTTGGGCTGACACCGCAGTCTGTTCACAAGTTTGGCGGCTTCAAAGTCCAGGGGAAGACTAGCGATGCAGCCCGGCAAATTCTTGACGACGCGCTGCGCCTGGAGGAAGCGGGGGCGTTTGCCCTTGTCCTGGAATGTATTCCTGAGGCTGTTGCTCAACTGGTTAGCGAGCGATTAACTATTCCGACCATTGGCATTGGCGCTGGCGGCGGTTGTGATGGACAAATCCTTGTATACCAGGACATGCTAGGCATGTATGGGGCGTTTAAGCCGAAGTTTGTGAAACAGTATGCTTGTTTGGGCGAGCTGATGAAGGGGGCTGTCAGGCAATATATGGAGGAAGTGGCGCATGGGCGTTTTCCCGCACCCGAGAATACTTTCTCAGCCGATGCGTCAATTTTAGATAAACTGTATTAGGGTGTGCGCTTATCCCGGTCTTGAAGACCGGGACTTTTATTTTTTTGTACAAAAAGCATTTGCACTCAAAAGAATAGTCGTATGGAAAACCGAGTAACTAGGAGGAAAAATGGCTGGTTATTCACTGATTATTTTGGCTTTTACCGTTTCACTGCTGTCTACCGGATTTGGATTAAGCGGCGTATACTAAGACCAAACAGCAAGAAGTAGCCTTTCTGGCGGCGGGAGCCGGACTGGCCCATGCCGATTGCGGTAATTGTCACTCTATGCAGTAGATCTATTCCACGTGGTAGAGCGGGGCATGCCTGTTGGTATGCCCCGCTGTTTTTTGGTACAAGCATGGGAAGAAATAACATTTACCTATGGCTGTATAATTAAGTTTGCAGTTCATTGGAGGAATATTCCGTGCTAACATAAAAGTTAAGAACTTGCACACAAGAAAATTGCTTCTTTTGTTGGTTAACAAAATATGGGAGGGGTGTTATCGTGGACAAAAAGGACTCCTTATGGGACTTATTTCAACAGAAAAATTTGAGCCGGCGCACATTCCTAAAGACCTGTGTAGCCATTACCGGCATTTTGGGGCTGTCGCCAGCAATGGTGCCGGAAGTAGTGGCCGCGGCGGAAAAGAAGCCACTTGTGCCGGTAATCTGGCTGCACGGGCACGAGTGCACCGGATGTGACGAAGCATTTATCCGCTCGCAATCGCCGCTGGCGTCTGATGTTGTGCTGAACATGATCTCACTAGAATACAGCGATACTTTAGCGGCGGCTGCCGGTGAACCTTTTGAGCATCACTTGGCGGATATTATGAAAAGGTATGCCGGAAAGTACATATTGGCGGTAGAGGGGGCCGTCCCGCTGGCGGACGAAGGAATTCACTGCATGGTCGGCGGAAAAACCTTTTTAGCGGCTTTGAAAGAGGCGGCCAAAGGTGCCGCAGCCATCATTGAGTATGGCTCCTGCGCCGCCTGGGGTGGAATTCAGGCGGCAAAACCCAATCCGACCAAGTCGGTTTCCATTAGCGATGTACTGGGCAACAGCATTCCGATTGTGAAAGTGCCCGGCTGCCCGCCCATTCCGGAGGTTATGACCGGCGTAGTGATGCATTATGCCCTGTTCGGGCAACTCCCGCCGCTGGACAGCAAAGGGCGCCCAAAACAGTTTTATGGCAACCGCATCCATGATACCTGCTATCGCCGCCCGTTCTTCGATTCCGGCATGTTTGTCGAGAAATTTGACGACGCCGGCAGCAAGGCTGGCTGGTGCTTGTATAAAGTAGGCTGCCGCGGTCCGGAAGCTTATAACTCGTGCGGCAACTTGCGGTGGTGGAACGGACTGTCCTATCCCATTCAATCAGGACACGGCTGCATCGCCTGCGGCAACAATAATTTTTGGGATAATGGCCCGTTCTATGAGCGTTTGCCCAACATTCCCGTGCCCAATACCATTGCCAATGCCGACAAGGTGGGCATGGTAGCGGCCGGCGTTGCGGCAGCCGGGGTTACAGTCCATGGGCTCTTGTCCGCCGTCCAGAAGCGGAGCAGCCATAGTGACAATAGTGAGACAAGGAGGACACAAGCATGAAGCGAGTAGTTGTTGACCCCGTAACAAGGATCGAAGGCCACTTGCGCGTAGAACTTAAAATAGATGAGGCTTCCGGCAAAGTGGAGGATGCTCTTTCCAGCGGCACCGCCTGGCGGGGTATCGAACTGATTGTCCGGGATCGCGATCCCCGTGATGCCTGGGCCTTTGTGCAACGCATCTGCGGTGTTTGCACGACTGTCCATGCTCTCACATCACTACGGGCCGTAGAAGATGCTCTTGGTATAGAAATTCCTAAGAATGCCAACTATATTCGTAATATCATGGCCGCCACCCAGACGACGCAGGACCACCTGATCCATTTTTATCACCTCCACGCCTTGGACTGGGTAAGTCCCGTGGCGGCGCTCAAAGCCGACCCGGCCGCAACGGCGGCGCTTCAAAACGTAATCCTTGAAAAATACCGCCTAAATTTCAGCGGGCCGATGGATTTTGATTTCGACGCCTATCCGAAGGAGTTCCCCAAGGCGACGACGCTGTATTTTAAAGAAGTTCAAAATAAGGTGAAAAAGATTGTCGAAAGCGGTCAGCTTGGCATTTTTGCCGCTCATTGGTGGGACCACCCCGACTACGACACTTTGCCGCCGGAAGTGCACCTTTTGGCGGTAGCCCATTACCTTAATCTGCTGGATAAACAACGGGAATTGGTCGCTTCCCACGTCATTTTTGGCGGCAAAAACCCCCATCCGCACTACATCGTCGGCGGCATGCCCTGTTCGATTTCCATGAACGACATGAATGCTCCGATCAATACCGAGCGACTGGCGGTTGTTGACAATTCCATCAGTTTGGCATTGGCGGCGGTCAATTTCTTCTACCTGCCTGACTTGCTTGCTATCGGCCATATTTACGCCCAAAAAGGTTATGTTGACGGCGGCGGTCTGGCCAAAGAGCGCGTCCTTGGCTACGGTGATTTCCCTGATGAGCCTTATACCGGTATTACTAACGGCGATTTTCATAAAAAGTTATTGCTCCGCTGTAATGGTGTGGTGGAAAACTTTGCGGCCGGAGTGGAGGGGGCCAAGTTCCACAACCTGGAAGGTAAAGATTATGGTGATCCCAACATTCTTACCGAAGGGGTGGAACATTCTTGGTATACTTATCCCGATGCCGGTAAAGACTTACACCCGTGGGCGGGTGTTACCAATCCGCACTACACCGGCCCGAAAGAGGGAACCAAGACCAACTGGAAATACCTCGACGAAGCAGGAAAATATTCTTGGCTCAAGACGCCGAAATGGCGGGGCAAGACGGCGGAAGTGGGCCCCCTTGCCCGTTACATCATCATATATACCAAGGTTAAACAGGGCATCATAAAACCGACTTGGGCGGAACAGCTTGTCGTTGACCAAATTGACACCGTATCGAAAGTGCTTAACTTGCCGCCGGAAAAATGGATGCCGTCAACGCTCGGGCGTACTGCTGTCCGCGGCTTGGAGGCGCAACTTTACGCCTATATTAACAAATATTACTTTGATAAGCTAATCCGCAACCTTCGCGCTGGCGATACGGCGGTAGCCAACACGGCTAAATGGGAACCTTCCTCCTGGCCGAAAGAAGCCAAAGGTATCGGGCTGCATGAGGCGCCGCGTGGCGCTCTTGGCCACTGGGTCATCATTAAGGATGGCAAAATCGCCAATTACCAGGCAATAGTCCCGACTACCTGGAACGCCTGTCCGCGGGACAGTAAGGCCGGATACGGGGCGTATGAGGCCAGCATGATTGACACGAAGGTAAAGATTGCCGACAAACCACTGGAAATTTTGAAGGTAATCCACTCTTTCGACCCCTGCATCGCCTGCGCTACCCACCTTTATGATGCGGCGGGCAACCAATTGTCTGTAGTCCATACCGACGCCTACTGCCGGGTGTAAGGAGGGACGGTTGTGAAAGAGGGATCCGTAAAAGGGTATAAGATTTATAGCCCCTTTCTTCGTATCTTTCACTGGGTAATGGCCGGCTCCATCGCCGTTTTATTTACAACCGGCTTATATATCGGCAACCCGGCGTTCAGCGGCTACCAAGGGACAGATGCCACTTTCGCCGTTAATTACATCTTTTCCATGGAGACGATCCGGTTTTTCCATTTCAGTGCAGCTTATCTCCTGGTTGCGGCTTTGATTTTACGCCTATATGGCTTTGCCATTAACAAGGGCGACAGGCTATTGCCTAAATTTTGGACGAAACTCTATTGGGAAGGTTTGGTAAACACGTTTCTCCATTATATCTTCCTCCGTCCGCATCACCGGCCGTGCTTGCGCAACTCTCTGGCTCGCACTGCCTACTTGGTAGTTTATGTTCTTATTCTTCTCGAAATCGTCACCGGCTTTGCCATGTATTTCATGATTAACCCCAATGGCTTGGGGGCGAAACTTTTCGGCCCGTTCAATCATTTGTTCATAGACGAATATGTAGTTCATCTTATCCACCACTATGTTGCCTGGGCCATTGCTCTCTTCGTGATCGTTCATGTGTATATGGCCGTCCGAGCGGATGTGATGGAAGAATGCGGCGAAATATCAAGCATGATTACCGGTACAAAATTTTTCGCCGAAGAACCAATCGATTTAGGAGATATTGCGGATGAAACAAGTCACCGTGTTGGGCATAGGGAACATACTATTACAGGATGAAGGATTTGGCGTGAGAGCGGTGGAAGAACTGCTCCGGCGCTACACCTTTCCGCCTTATGTGCAGGTTCTTGATGGCGGTACTTTAGGCATGGAACTTTTGCGCTTTTTAACCGGCACCGACAAACTCATCATCATCGATGCCGTAAAGGGCGACGGCCCGCCCGGCACGTTGTACGAATTTAAGAATCAGGCCGTAAAAAGTTATTTTAAGGAAAAAGTATCCATGCACGAACTGGGGATCCAGGATGTACTGGCTACCCTTGAAATTCTCGGCCAACCTATAATGGAAATAACGGTGTTTGGTGTTCAGCCGGATTTATTGGACATTGGCCTGGAACTGTCCCCGCTGGCGGCGGCGGTGATAGACCCCGTGGTTGCCCGGGTAGTCCGGCAGCTTGAGTCTTGGCAGGTGGAGGTAATGAAAAATGATGCAACAATCTAGCGTTTCAGCACATGCGCGGGCCGTTTTGGCTGAAATTGCTGCCGCACTTGAACGCTTTGCCAGTACCGGCGAGACGTATACTTTATTCGTTAATAAAATGGGCTTGACGCAGGCCGACAGGGAAGCTATTCATGCCTTTCTCGGCCAGGGAACAGCCAAAGTACTGCTTAACGATACGGCTGAACCGGCCGAATGGCTGGAAACCGGCATTGCCGGCGTTTGGTACGGCGTTTTCTACGACGCAAACCGCAGGCCGGCCGTAGAGACGATTGAGATTAGTGATTTTCCCCGGATAGCGGCCGCCCAGCCGGAAGATATTGCCGTAAAAAGCGCCGAATTGCGGCAGCGGCTGACCGAACTATGATTCAGGTAACTGACAAGGCCCGCGATTATATCTTACAGAAAGGAGGCGCCGTCCATGTTTTCGAGGTGCGGCGCGCTTCCCTCTGCTGAGGCCGAATTAATCTTGGCCCGTCCGTGCGACTGGGCCTGCCAAAAAACCGTGCCGATTATGAAAAACAGGTTATTAACGGTGTAGATGTCTATATTCCTAAAGGATTTTCCTGTCCTTTTGCGCTTACCATCGAGGTAGGCAGTTTCTTTGGCTTTAGAACACTTCATATTGACGGCTGGAAACTAATTTAAAACACCGGGCTGACCCGGTGTTTTTTTGTGGTGGGGAGTTTGAAAAAATTTCGTCATGTTGCTGTATTTTTTTTCCAGAGCAGGAAGGAACTGGCCAATGTTTGTCGAATTGAATTTACATATCACGCACAGGGAGGATACGTGGATGCAAAGGGAAAAGATCAAAGTGGCGATAGCGGACGATAACCGCGAGTTTTCGGAAATTATGCAAGAGTATCTTAGCCAGCAACCGGACATTGATTTGGTAGGCGTAGCCTACAACGGCGAACAGATTTTGTCCATCATCGAGGAAAAGAACCCCGAGGTGGTCATTCTTGATATAATAATGCCTCACCTGGACGGTATTGGCGTGCTCGAACGTATCGGCCAATCAGGCGTCAAGCGGCCCAAATTTATCATGTTAACTGCTTTCGGCCAGGAAAGTATCACCCAGCGCGTTGTCGAATTGGGGGCCGATTACTATATTCTTAAACCTTTCAACATGGATGTACTGGTCAGCCGCATCCGCCAGCTGGCTAACATGGTAACCACGCAGAGGCCGGTCGTCGCCCCGGCAATAAAAGCGCGCCCCATCGATATAGAAGTAACTAATATCATCCGGGAAATTGGCATTCCGGCTCATATTAAAGGTTATCAGTATTTGCGCGACGCAATTATGATGATTATTAACGAAATGGAGCTGCTTGGCGCGGTCACGAAAGTGCTGTACCCGATGATTGCCTCCAAATATTCTACCACCCCCAGCCGCGTGGAGCGTGCCATCCGCCATGCCATTGAGGTAGCCTGGAACCGCGGCAATATGGAAATGATTAATAAATTGTTTGGTTATACCATTAAATTGGAAAAAGGTAAGCCCACTAATTCCGAGTTTATGGCCATGATTGCCGATAAACTTAGAATGGAAATGCGGGCCTAACAAAAAGCCACCGTGCGCGGTGGCTTTTTTGTTGTTAGCAATTCTTATCAAGGAAGATAAAAAGGGAAGGATTTTTTTCCGCAAAAGGGAATAAACTATTAGCTCGACAAGGGAGGGAACACTGTGAAGCACCAATATAAGATTTTGGCAATTAATCCTGGATCGACTTCGACCAAAATTGCCGTCTATGCCGATGAAACGTGCCTTTTTGAAGAAACTATCCGGCACAGCGCGGAAGAACTTGCGCCGTTTGCGCGTATCAATGACCAGTATGAATTCCGGCGCCAGCTTGTCGAAAAGGCTTTGACTGCACACAACGTCAAAATAGAAGAACTTAGCGCCGTTGTGGGGCGGGGCGGGCCGTTAAAACCCATCCCGAGCGGTACATATATCGTAAACGACACAATGTGCGAAGACCTGCGTACCGGTGTCCAGGCCGAACACGCATCTAATCTTGGCGGTCTTATCGCCCGCGGCATTGCTGACCAGGCCGGGATTCCCGCCTTTATCGTTGACCCGGTAAGCGTAGACGAATTTGAGCCATTGGCGAGAATTACCGGCATACCGGAAATTCAGCGCCGCAGCCTGTTCCACGCGCTTAATCTCAAAGCCGTTGCTCACCGCGTGGCTTGTGACCTGGGGCGCGATTATCATTCCTTAAATCTTATTATGGTGCATTTAGGCGGCGGCATTTCGGTTGGCATCCAACAGGGTGGTCGGATGATTGACGTGGCCAATCCTAACGAAACAGGGCCTTTTTCGCCGGAACGGGCTGGCGCCGTACCTACCGGTGACTTGGTGAAAATGTGCTATTCCGGCAAATACACGCTTGAGCAAATGAAGAAAAAACTTGTCGGATCGGGCGGTCTGGTAGCCCATTTGGGCACCAATGACGGGCGTGAGATTGAACGACGCATCAATGCTGGCGACAAGTATGCCGCTTTAGTGTATGAAGCCATGGCCTACCAGGTCGCAAAAGAAATCGGCGCTATGGCTACAGTAGTGAGCGGCAAGGTCGATGCCATCGTTCTTACCGGCGGATTGGCTCACTCGAAATTGTTAACCGGCTGGATTAGCGACCGCGTCAGGTTTATCGCTGACGTGCTGATTTATCCGGGCGAAGACGAGCTTAAAGCCCTGGTCGAGGGAGCGTTACGCGTGCTGCGCGGTGAGGAAGAAGCCAAGATTTACCGATGACGGAGGATTACGATGAATAATACTGACGAACTGGTCGGCTCGTCCCGTATTAAGATTTTTGTCGGCGAATTTGGCAGCGGCAAGACTGAATTAGCCGTAAACTACGCCTTGGCCCTTCGGCGCTGCGGTTTTCCTACGGCAATTGTCGACTTAGACTTGGTAAAACCGTACTTTCGGACAAGAGAAAACAGAGATGTTCTCGAAGCACAGGACGTCCTGGTCGTGGCGCCGGAAAAACGGCTGTCCCATGCTGATTTACCGGTTTTGCCCCATGAATTGGCGCGTGTTCTTGAAACCGACGATTATCAGGTCGTTATCGACGTGGGGGGCGGTGATTCAGCGATTGTATTGGGACAGGTTCACCGTCAGCTGGCCCACGGTTGCTACCAGGCGATGATGGTGATAAATACCTGTCGGCCGTTCACCAGCACTGCCGCAGGTATTGTCAGTACCCTGCGCCGCCTGGAACAAGTAGCACGGCTAAAAATCAGCGGATTGGTCAGTAACACCAATCTGGCCGAGGACACCACCGAGCAGCATGTGCGGGAAGGACTGGCCATTGTCGAGCAGGCAGCCCGGGAACTGGACCTGCCAATAAACTGGGTGGTAGTTCCGGAGTGGTTGAAACCGGAAAGTTACGGTTATCCCGTATTTGTGCTCAGACGTTTTACGCATTATCCATGGATGGAATAACGAGCAATAAAACCGTGGGTTTGCCACGGTTTTATTGCCAATTGCGGCGGGTCGGTGCGCTCTCGTTTTTGCCCGGAGCGACGCCTGCCTTACCGGAAAAATTATACCAGGAGGTTCTCATGCAATCGCTAGAAGAACAGCTTTTAAAGTCTACACGAGTCTTTGAAGGAAAAATAATTCGGCTGCGCGTCGATACGGTGCGTCTTCCTGACGGTCGCCAAGCGACGCGGGAAGTGGTTGAACACCCAGGGGCAGTAGCCGTTGTACCGATTCTCGGCGACGGACGGATTGCTCTGGTAAGACAGTACCGGCATGCGACAAGGCAGCTTATGCTGGAAATTCCTGCCGGTAAGCTGGATAAGGGCGAGGATCCTGACGTCTGCGCCGCCCGGGAGCTTGAGGAAGAAACAGGGTTTATCAGCCGCTCCCTCCGTAAGGTAGCGACGGTATATACTACTCCCGGTTTTACCGATGAAATTATGCATCTCTATGTGGCCCAACAACTTGAACCTTCGGTGCAGCGGCCTGATGAAGACGAATTTATTCAACTTGAATATTTTACCAGGGATGAACTTCGCGCGGCTCTTCAGCAGGGCGCGATCAACGATGCCAAGACGATGCTTGGCCTATTGTTGGCGGGGATTTGACAATGCATGAATATTTTGCCGACCTGCACATCCATGTTGGAAGAAACGAAGCGGGAAAATGGGTCAAAATTCCTACCTCCAAGAATCTTACTGTTCGTAATATCTTGGAGGAAGCGTCGACGCGCAAAGGCATGGACATCGTCGGTCTTGTTGATGCCTTATCGCCTTTGGTGCTGAGCGACTTGGAACAATTGAAGGCTGAAGGCCTGCTGACGCCGCTCGGCGGTGGCGGATATCGTTATCGGGACTTGACCGTTCTGCTTGGCGCCGAAATTGAAACCGTCGAAGCTGAAGGCAACCTGGCCCATACGCTCATCTATTTGCCTGACCTTGCAGTAATGCAACGGTTTTCGGAGGTAATGTCCCGATACATTCGCAACATCCACATCAGTTCGCAGAATGCCCACATGCCGCTTGCCCGTCTGGTAGAAATTGCCGCTTCTTTTGAAGCGGTTATTATTCCCGCCCATGTCTTTACTCCTTACAAAAGCCTGTACGGTTCCTGCGCCGACCGTCTTTCACACCTGCTTCCGGAACGGTTGATGGCCAAAATTTCGGCCATCGAGCTCGGATTGAGTGCCGACACATACATGGCCGATCGTATCGACGAACTGGCCCCGTTTACTTTTGTGACCAATTCCGACGCCCATTCACTAGTTAAAATTGCCCGCGAATATAATGTTTTGCGTCTCCAAGCGCCTACTTGGCAGGAATGTCTGTTTGCCCTTGCCCGCCGTGACGGACGGGCGGTTACGGGCAATTACGGGTTAAATCCGCTTCTTGGCAAGTACCACCGCAGCCTTTGCTCTGTTTGCGGCCATCTTGACCTGGGCGGGGAATTTATTGTTCACGGCGCTTGTCCGCACTGCGGCAGCATTAAAATTATTAAAGGCGTTTTTGAGCGCATCGACGAGATTGCTGCTTATCCAGCGCCGCAGCATCCGGCGCACCGGCCGCCGTATCACTACCAGATCCCGCTGGAGTTTGTGCCGGGATTGGGCCGGAAGCTGCTGGAAAAATTGTTGGACCGGTTCGGGTCGGAAATGCGCATCCTCCATAAGGCATCGTTGGCCGAGCTTGCGGCTGTTGTTGGGGAAAGGCTTGCCTTAGAAATTGACAAGGCCCGCACCGGTCAGACGACTATTGTTGCCGGTGGCGGCGGTTATTACGGAAAACTGGTCAAAGATTAATGGGACAAATATGGTCTAAAACGTTTTAGGCAGGCATACATTGTAGCAGGCAGTTGTCAGGGAGGAAGGGCGCGCATGACAAGTCATATAAGGCAGAACTTGGGTGAGTATCTGCGGGCAAACATTGTAGCATATTTTTTTGTTACCCTTATCTTTGTCATTGGGGTGGTTATAGGCGCCTTAGCCGTCAAAACACTGCCGGAAGAACAAAAAACGGAGCTGCTTGGCTATTTACGGATTTTTTTTCAAGGGTTGAGCCGAGGAACTGAAGGAATTCAAGAGCAGGGCCTGCTATACAGCGTGATGCTTAACAATGCCAAAACAATCGGCTTAATATGGCTTCTTAGCTTTACCGTCATCGGTATTCCTTTTGTGTTGTTCATAATCTTTACCCGCGGCTTTGTTATCGGCTTTGCCGTCGGCTTTTTAGTAAACGAATACGTGGTGCAGGGATTGCTATTCGCCCTTGTTTCCGTTTTGCCCCACAATTTCTTTGCCGTTCCGGCTGTTGTTGTAACGGGAGTCTCGGCCGTTTCTTTTTCCTTAGCCCTTGTGCGGCGCCGGCGGCACAGCCGGGGAGGAAGCCTTTTTTACCAGGCCATGGGGCATACGGTGCTGTGCGCCGCCATGCTTGTCTTAATGCTGATCGCTAGTCTTACCGAGATATATATATCGCCAGTTTTTATGAAACTGGTGGTAAGTGTATTAGTGAAAGATTAGTCATTTACCCGGATGGTAAAAATATCCATCCGGTTTTTTAGTTACACACTGTCAATATTATGAATAAACTTAGGGTACAGTGAATAAGTATGATATTAAGTTAAGATTGAAGGTGGTGAGAGACTATGGCAATTATTTATTCGCTACAGTTAAAGAGCGTTGTAAGACGCAGTAAAGTGTGGCTTAAGGTGGCTTTGTTGGCTCTCATTATCTTCTACATTATTCCGAAACTGTTTGTGCTAATCTGGGATGGCAGCAATTCCGTGCCTAAAGGACCTGACCGACCTTTTCTGGAAAAACCTCTCCGTGTCCAAGTCCTAAGTTTACCGCAAAGGAACGACAGTTGACAAAAAAAATCAAAAAACTGACTGGTTTTCGACAGGAAAAGAAAGGAAAAATAATAGGTTGCGTGGAATACAACCAAAGTTATTGTGGGCTTGACCTTTAGAAATCTGGGGGAAAAAGGGTGGTAATATGGATAGCTATGTGGACGAATTTATTAACTATCTTGCCGTTGAGCGCGGTTTAGCGCAGAATACTCTTGAATCATACGGCCGGGATTTGCGCCAGTTTCAGCTGTTTTTGCAGAACGACAAGCTGGATATAATTAAAGATTCCAACCGCAATACCATCCTCAATTATTTAAATAATCTCCAGAGCAAAGGAAGGGCTGTTTCGACCATTTCTCGCAATCTTGCCGCTATCAAGTCTTTTTACCAGTACTTGGTGAGGGAGCGCTACATAGATAAAGATCCGGCCGCCAATTTAGAGTCGCCTAAATTAGAGAAAAAATTGCCCAAAATTCTTTCCATTGCCGAAGTGGAAGAACTGTTAAAGCAGCCCAATTCTTTTCTGCCGACAGGCCTTCGGGATAAGGCAATGCTAGAGCTCTTATACGCTACGGGTATTCGTGTTTCGGAGCTCATTTCACTAAATATTTCCGACGTAAATCTAGATATGGGCTATATTAAATGTTACGGCAAAGGCGCCAAGGAGCGCATCGTGCCGCTAGGATCAATCGCCGCCAAGTGCGTCCAGGAGTATATCGCCAAAGGCCGGCCGAAATTGGTCCGCACCTATGAGGAACCGGCCCTGTTTGTTAATCATCACGGCAACCGGCTAACGCGGCAGGGGTTCTGGAAAATAATCAAAAAATACGCTCAGGAAGCCAATATTACTAAAGAGATTACGCCCCATACCCTTCGTCATTCTTTTGCCACGCATTTGTTGGAAAATGGCGCCGACCTGCGTTCAGTGCAGGAAATGCTTGGGCATGCCGATATTTCCACCACCCAAATTTACACCCATGTTACGAAAAACCGTCTAAAAGAAGTGTATGACAAAGCTCATCCCCGCGCATAATAAATTGACCTGAATTTATTCGATATATAAAATATAAATTTCGATATATAAAGGAGAATACAAAAATTGTTTGCCAGAATTATTATTATCGTAATGGACAGCGTCGGCATCGGCGCTTTGCCTGACGCCGCCAACTATGGCGACACTGGCGCCAATACACTGGCCAATATTGCCCGCTCGCAAGGCGGGCTTTTTTTACCTGTTTTGGAAAGTTTGGGGTTAGGCTGCATCGCGCCTATCGACGGGGTGAGAAGCGATATTGAACCCCGCGGTGCTTTCGGCAAGATGGCGGAGGTTTCGAAAGGAAAGGATACGACGTCAGGCCATTGGGAATTAGCCGGCTGTCCTGTTTATGAGCCTTTTCCCGTTTATCCGGATGGTTTTCCGCGGGAAGTGATCGAAAAATTCAGTAACCTTACCGGACGGTGCGTGCTGGGGAACAAAGCTGCTTCCGGTACCGCCATTATTCAGGAACTGGGCGCCGAGCATATGCGCACTGGATGCCCGATTGTTTATACTTCCGCCGACAGTGTTTTTCAAATCGCCGCCCACGAAGAAATCATCCCCCTGGAAGAATTGTACCGTTTATGCCGCATTGCCCGCGAAGCGGTATGCGTAGGGCCCCATGCCGTAGGCAGAGTGATTGCTCGGCCGTTTGTCGGCCGCCCAGGCAGTTTTATTCGGACCGCAAACCGGCATGATTACAGTTTGCCGCCATTCCGTGACACGGTGCTCGACTTCTTGGTTCGTGCTGGGTATAGCGTAACCGGGGTGGGAAAAATCGCCGATATTTTTGCCCAGCGGGGCATCACCCGTTCCTTTCTCACCAAGTCTAACGATGATGGCATGGAAACACTTATTAAGTTAGTAGCGGCGCAAGCGGAAAAAGGCGTTATAATGGTCAATTTGGTAGATTTTGACAGCCTTTACGGCCACCGGCGCGATCCTGCCGGTTATGCCCGCGCTCTGGAGAAGTTTGACCGCCGGCTCGGCGTGTTGCTGGAGTCCCTTCAGAGTGATGATTTGCTTATTATTACGGCTGACCATGGATGCGACCCTACCTTCAGCGGCAGTGATCACACGCGCGAATATGTTCCCCTGATTGTTTATCATCGCCGCATTCGGGGCCATAGTCTTGGGACACGGCAAAGTTTTGCCGATGTGGCGGCTACCATTGCTGACAACTTTTCCCTTCCGGCGCCGTTTGGCGTCAGTTTTTTGGCAGAGGTGAAGTATGGATGCGCGTCTTAAACATTATTGCTGCTAAACGAAATGGAGAGGCTCTGACTGCGGAGGCGATTGCCGCCCTGGTAAAAGGGTTCACGGATGATACCATTCCTGACTATCAGATGGCCGCTTTTTTAATGGCTGTCTTTTTTCGCGGCATGACCGCGGAGGAAACGGCCGCTTTGACTATGGCCATGGCCGCTTCCGGCAAGATTTTAGACCTAAGCGGCATCGACGGGGTTAAAGTGGATAAGCACAGTACCGGTGGTGTGGCCGATACGACAACATTGGTTGTGGCACCGCTTGTTGCCGCCGCCGGCGTACCGGTGGCCAAAATGTCCGGCCGCGGTCTCGGTTTTACGGGCGGCACTATTGACAAGCTGGAGGCCATTCCGGGATTTCGCACCCAGCTTAGTGAGGCGGAATTTATCGGTAATCTTAAGTATCATCAGATCGCAGTGACCAGGCAAACAGATGATATTGCTCCGGCCGATGGCAAAATTTATGCGCTGCGCGACGCCACGGCAACGGTAGAAAGCATACCCCTCATTGCCTCTTCCATCATGAGCAAAAAAATCGCTGTCGGTGCCGATAAAATTCTGCTCGACGTAAAGGTAGGCAAGGGGGCGTTTATGAAAACGCTCAATGATGCAATCGAGTTGGCGAAAACAATGGTAGTAATTGGACAGCGGGTGGGACGGGAAACGATTGCCATCCTGACGTCCATGGACCAGCCGCTAGGGCGGGCGGTAGGGAATAGTCCGGAAGTGGCTGAAGCGATTGATATCCTGGCCGGGCGCAAGCGGGGACGTTTATACGAGGTCTGCCTTACTTTGGCAACCCAAATGCTGTTATTGGGCCAGGCGGCAGACAGTGCCGCTGCGGCGAGGGAAAAGCTGGAGCGTCTGTTGGCCGACGGCGCAGCACTGGCCAAGTTTCAAGAATTTATTGCTGCTCAGGGGGGAGATCCGGCCGTTGTTTTCCGACCGGATCTGTTACCGGCCGCTCAGTTTAAGATAACGGTCGCAAGCCAGCGCCGCGGATATGTGCAGAGCATTGATCCCGTCCGCATCGGCAATGCTGCTATGTTGCTGGGGGCTGGCCGGGAAAAGAAGGGTGACGTTATCGACTTTGCCGTAGGCCTGACTATGCAAGTGGAAGTGGGAGACTTTGTCGAGCAAGGACAGCCTCTGGCCGTCATTCATGCTAATGATCCACGTAAAGCAGAGCAGGCGCAAAAAGACGTATTGGCAGCCATTTCTCTGGGAGACGGCAAAGTTCCACCGCCACCGTTGCTACTAGGCATCGTCGATCAGCAAGGATATCACAAAATGTCATAATCCATTGTCATGCCGGCAATGCTGCCGGCTTTCATGTTCTTTTTTCCAGTGTAAGTCTTGAGCATGCTGGACAACCTAAAATAAAAACGAAAGGAGTGTTAACCGTTATGAGCCGGCTACGCCTTATTGCAGTGATGACTCTGGTATGCTTTATGTTTCTCAGGTTAATAACATCTTTGCCAATTGCTTGGGCAGCGCCGGTCAGGACGCCAACCCAGCTGGAAACAACGGCGCAATCGGCAATACTGATGGACGCTAACGGCGCCGTTTTGTGGGAAAAAGAGCCCCATAAGCGATTGCCGCCGGCCAGCGTTACCAAAGTGATGACACTGCTTTTAGCTGTGGAAGCGGTCGAGCAAGGGAGAATCAAGCCGACCGACTTAGTTTATACTAGTGAACATGCGTGGCGGCAGGGCGGCTCGCAGATTTGGCTGGAGCCCGGAGAAGCTATGACCGTTCAAGAAATGATGATCGCTGTAGCAGTGGTAAGCGCCAATGACGCCGCCGTCGCGTTAATGGAACATATTTATGGAAGTGAACAGGCTGCTGTCGAAGCCATGAATAAACGCGCCGCCAGTCTCGGCCTGCAAAACACTCATTTTGCTAATGTGAATGGACTTCCTGCACAGGATCATTATATGAGCGCCTATGACACCGCCTTGCTTGTCAAAGAAGCAGTACGTCATCCTTTATATATGGAGCTCTGCGGTATTAAAGAATATTGGTTGCGGGACGGGAAAAACTGGTTAGTCAATACGAATAAACTGCTTTGGTGGTATAAAGGCGCTGACGGATTGAAAACTGGCTGGACGGAAGAAGCCAAATATTGTTTTGCCGGGACGGCCAAACGGGATGGCCTGCGTCTCATTGCCGTCGTATTTGCTACGCCGGAGCCGCGTTCCCATCTCCGTGAGAGCATGAAACTTATGGATTGGGGCTTCGCCAACTTTGCTGCAGTGCCTGTTGCCGAAAAAGGAGCGGTCGTAGGGCGGATCAAAGTGAATAAAGGAACGGAACGGGAAGTGCAGCTTGTGGTCGCCAATGACTTGACCCTGGTAGTTCCCAAAGGACAAAACAAAAATCTGCAGAAAAAAGTCGTAGCTGAACCGCAGGTCAACGCTCCTATTATCCAAGGGCAAAAATACGGTGAACTAATTGCACTTTGCGACGGCAAAGAAATAGGGAAGGTAGAACTTGTTGCGGAAAAAACAGTAGAAAAGGCCGGTTTCTTTAAAATTTTCCATAATATGCTGACAAATTTCTTTAATATTAATCGATAGCAAATTTGTGGCGAGGATATTTCCTCGTTTTCTTTTTTTTACAAGCGAATTTTATGCCGCTTTTTTATGTTTTTGTGCAGGAAGAATTTTCCTGAAGAAGAATATACATAACAATCCAAAGATGGGAGGGAAACCGCGTTGGTCATCACAACGGCAGTGAAACAGGGATTTTTAATTGTCCGTATTAGCGGAGAATTGGACATGCATGTGGCTGACGAGTTTCGTCGGCAAGTGGACAATGCCCTTGATGCAACAGGCTTAAAAAACATTCTTCTGAGCTTTGAAAATGTTACTTTTATTGATAGTTCTGGTCTCGGCGTTATTTTGGGCCGTTACAAGCGCATAAGCGCCAGTGGCGGCAAAATGTTGGCTGCTTGTCTTCAGCCGCAGGTAGCTAAGATTTTCGAGCTCGCCGGGTTATTGAACATTATCAGGACGTATGACTCCGAGACCGAAGCTTTGGAATGTGCTTGAGGAGGACACCATGACTGCCAAAAACCGCATTTTTATGTCCTTCACCAGCAACAGTGAAAATGTTGGTATTGCCAGGGTGGCGGCCGCTGCCTTCGCCGCGCAAATGGATTTGACGCTAAATGAAATCGAAGAAATAAAAGTGGCTGTTTCGGAAGCGGTATCAAACTCGGTCATTCACGGCTATGGCAATGATAATAAGGGCATCATTGAGTTAACCATGATGTTATACGAGGATCGACTGGAGTATATCATTGTCGACCATGGGAAAGGTATCGCCGATATTGCCCAGGCGCGCCAGCCGTCATACTCAAGTGATCCGGAGCGGATGGGGCTAGGTTTTGTTTTCATGGAATCGTTTATGGATGAGCTGATTGTTGAATCGCAGGTAGGGGTGGGCACTACCGTTAAAATGGTTAAAAAAATTCAAACCGGCGGGACGCATTAAGTGAGGCGGCACTATGCTGGAAGATGCGGAATTGAAAGAATGGATCAAACGGGCGCAAGCTGGCGATAAGCAGGCCAAGGAATATATTCTGGAGCATAATGTCAACCTGGTGCGCAGTATCGTTCACCGTTTCCTTAACCGCGGCTATGAATGGGATGATTTGTTTCAGATCGGCTGTATTGGCTTAATGAAGGCTATCGAGCGCTTTGATTTAAATTTTAGTGTAAAGTTTTCTACCTACGCCGTACCCATGATTATTGGTGAAATCCGCCGTTTTATCCGCGACGATAACCCCATCAAAGTTAGCCGGCCGGTTAAGGAACTGGCCTACCGCGTATACCGCACGCAGGAACGACTGCAAGGCATGTTAGGTCGTGAACCTACCATTCACGAAGTTGCCAAAGAGTTAGCTCTCGCCCCACAGGAAATCGTGTCGGCATTGGAAGCAAGCCAGCCGCCCGCTTCGCTGTTTGAGCAGGCATATCATGATGATGGCGACCCGATAAGCAGGCTAGATCAGATTGCGCAATGCGATGGGCAGGACAACACTTATTTTGAAAAATTGGCCCTGCGCGAAGTCCTATCCCGCCTGCCGCCCAAAGAACGCTATGTTATTCATCTGCGTTTTTTTGAGGATAAGACGCAGGCGGAAATTGCCAACATGATTGGTCTATCACAAGTTCAGGTTTCGCGTATTGAAAAACAAGCTCTAAGATTGATCCGGGACTTAATGCAGACTTCGTGATTTCACGGAGCCTGTATTTTTTTTGTTGCCGACAGGGACATAATAAATGTAGAGGTGAGATTATGAACGGCAAAAAACTGTTTATGCTGACTTTTGCCATTTTTTTAATTCTTGCCGGTAGCGCCGCCGCATGGTTTTTTTTCTGGCATGACCTACCGAAAAAGACGCCGCTGCGCGCTAAACAGGTAATGCTTTTTCATCTTGAACAACCGCAGGTGCCGTGTTTTCCCGGTCGGCCCGATTGCTAGGTTGTGCCAGGCATAAAGGCTTATAGCAAGGCGCAGACTATAATTGAAACAATTACAAATAATAAGGAGGCAGTAGAAATGGGCGTTGTAAAAGTCATTGAACTCGTAGGCACCTCTCGTCATAACTGGACGGACGCAGTTGATAACGCTGTTATGGAAGCCAGCAAAACCATCGATGATATCCTTGGAGTGGAAGTCACAAACTTTACGGCGAATATTGACAATGGCCGTATTTCGGAGTACAAAGCCGACGTCAAAATCGCCTTCCATGTTCACCATTGATAAAAATTTTGCCGCAAGAGTGCCTACTTGGCACTCTTGCTTGTTTATGCATTATTCAAAGTTACTGTGGTCAAAATAACAACGGAGGTGAAATTATGCCTGAAAGCGGCGCGCAAGGCGACAAACAGGCTCAACAGCAATACCAGGAAAAATATAATCAGGTTAAACCTAAACCCCCTATATTAAAAAACATCGTATGGGCCTTTATTGTCGGTGGACTGATCTGCACCCTCGGGCAGTTCATTCAAAACTATTTTGTCAGCGTTGGTTTTACGAAAAAAGAAGCCGCAGGACCTACTGCCGTCGTCTTGGTATTTTTAAGCGCTTTTTTTACGGCGCTAGGCGTATACGACGAACTGGGGCGGCGGGCGGGCGCCGGCTCAATTGTTCCGATTACGGGGTTTGCTAACTCAGTAGTGGCGCCAGCCATGGAGTTTAAACGGGAAGGTTTTGTATTTGGTGTAGGCGCCAAAATGTTTATCATCGCAGGGCCAGTGCTAGTGTACGGCATGCTTACATCCTTTATCATCGGCTTTATATACTGGTTGGCAAAGTAGGAGATTACGGGAGATCGAAAAGGGAGGCAATTTTTATTGCAAGCATATTTTATGGCCTTTCTTATTGGCGGCTTGATTTGCGTGGTTGGGCAACTGTTAATGGATTTAACGCCCCTCACCCCCGCCCATGTCCTTGTTTTATTCGTTGTCATCGGCGGAGTTTTGAGCGGAATGGGTTTATACCAACCTTTGGTTGATTTAGCTGGCGCCGGGGCGACGGTACCGCTCCCCGGATTTGGCCACGCTCTTGTTTCCGGAACGATTGAAGATATAAATAAGTATGGATTTTGGGGCATTTTTAGCGGCTCATTACGTGCCACCGCTTCCGGTATCATGGCTGCGACAACGTTCGGGCTGTTTGCGGCGCTGCTATTTAACCCTAAAGGATAAGTGACTATGCTAGCGATTGACTTCATCGGACTTACAGTTACCGTCTGTTTGGTTGGACTCCGTTACCCTCATTATGTGGCAGTGGCTGCCCTGATTCACGACTTTGGTCGTGTTGTAATGACGCTTTTTTTTCATGGGCAAATTGAGTTGCTGGTTGCGGCCGGCGCTTTTAGCACTACTACCGTCAGTAATCTAGGCAGCGACCTAAAACTGGCGCTGGTAATTTTTGGCGGGCCATTGGCCAATTATATCGTTAGTGCTACCGTTGGCGGCGTGGAATTTGAACGCACTGCCGCGCTGGTTAGTCCGTTTGCTGTTTTGACCCATCCATTCGCCGTAATAAATTTACGGTTAGCAATAATATCCTGCCTAGTTAATATATGGCAATTTGTATAGCTGCGGGGGGAGGAACATGCGACCGAAACTTAGACGGATGGCACGACCAAATCAGAAACAGGACAATGAGTACGGTCAGGACTCACGCATTATTACAAACCAATACAGCATAAACGCTGAAAGGGCCGCCCCGAACGGGGCTGCGCAAGGAGCAGGGATAGCAATGCAACAAGATGCAATGACAAGTCAGGCAATTTTAGTTTTACTGCAAAAAATCAGCAGTCAACTGGATAACCTACAGCAAACACAGGGAGGGCAAGGCGGCCAACAGTCTGGTGGCGCCGCATTGCCCTCAGGCGGGCAAAAGGAAGCAGCCAATCCGCAGCAAGAGGCCATTGTCACCCAGCAGCTAGAAAATTTATTTAGCCAAATATTGCAAAATAAACCTAACCCCACCGGTTTGCAAGGGCGCCAGCAAGGACAACAGGAACAACAAGGTGGCCTGCGAAAGACACAGAGCGGCGAAAACAAAGTTTCGTCGGTGGCCGTGCAAACGGCGGCCCAGGTGCTTGCCCAGGCGCAGTACGAGCTTTCAAACGAACTCGAAGCCAGTCTGAAAAAATTAAAACAAGTAATTAACGAAAGCGAGAAAATCGCTAATAAAATTAGTAACTTGTTGGGTGAAGAAAATAAAGGGCAACAGTCGAGGTGAATAGGTTGGGAAAAATAAGAGTCATATTGGTTACCGACGGTGACCGCTGTGCCCAGCACGTTGTAGAGAGCATTGCCGGTGAGCTGGGCTTACGCTGCATCTCCGCATCTGCCGGTAATCCCACGCCAATTTCCGGAGAGGAAATTGTTCGTCTCATCAAACAGGTGCCGTATGATCCGGTACTAGTTATGTTTGATGACCGGGGGCGGCGTGACAAAGGCCAGGGCGAACAGGCCATGGAATATGTGGCCAATCATCCGGACATCGAGGTGCTGGGAGCGGTGGCCGTTGCTTCCAATACGACAGGAATTAATGGTGTGGAAGCTGATGCCTGTATTAGCGGTAATGGTGAGGTTGTGGAAGCTTCGGTTAATAAATATGGTGAAGTTACGGAAGGAGATAAACCGGTAATTAACGGTGACACCGTTGACGTGCTTAATGAAGTGGAGGTTCCGGTAATCATCGGTATTGGCGATATTGGTAAGATGGATAAAGCCGACAGTGTCAGTCGCGGTGCCCCTATTACACGCAAGGCCATTGAAGAGATTTTGAAACGGAGTGGCGTTTCCTATGGCAGAAAAACCTAAAATCGCAAAAGACATTGACAGCAATATAAATTATCTAAAAGAGCTGCTTGGTGTCGGCGAATGTTTCGACGTGATTTTCCGGGAGTACAAATTTGGCCGAAGACGGGGAGCGTCTTTTTCCATCAACGCTATGGTGAATGACGTGGTAATGGCTGATGTACTGGAACATATGATGGCTCAGGGTCAAGAGGAATTATCGATGAACGTCCTGCAAAAGCTTTTTTATTCCCGCTTGACCCATTCTCAGGTCAAATTGGTTGACAATATGAACGACGCCATTACCAGTGTGCTCTCGGGAGAAATGCTCTTTTTCCTGGACGGCGAGGACCAGGTCATGGTGGTCGACGCCCGGTCTTACCCGGCAAGAATGCCGTCTGAATCCAACATTGAAAAGGTTACACGGGGTTCCCGCGATTCTTTTGTCGAAACGTTGGTTTTTAATACGGCGCTTATACGCCGCCGGCTCCGTGACCCAAACTTGCGGTTTGAAATCGTCAAGGTAGGTACTCGCTCCCAGACTGACGTCGCCATAGCTTACATAAAGGATATAACTAACTCGGAATTAGTTGAAACGGTAAAGCAACGTCTTAATGAAATCAATATTGATGGCGTGCCAATGGCGGAAAAGGCAATCGAGGAATATATCGCCGCGGGCAGTAAATGGAACATCCTGCCTAAGGTTCGCTATACCGAGCGCCCGGACGTGGCCGCCGTGCACCTTTTGGAAGGCCATGTCTGCGTCATTGTTGATACATCGCCTAACGTAATGATCCTGCCGACTACCTTTTGGCATCATGTGCAGCATGTAGAAGAATTCCGTCAGAACATTATCGTCGGTTCTTTTCTCCGCTTCGTGCGGATGGGCGCAATCTTGTTTTCGCTGATTTTACCGCCTTTATGGTTGGCATTGGTGCTGCAACGCCATTTACTGCCCGAGACGCTTACATTTTTAGGGCCGCGCGATCCAGGGATTATTCCGTTAGGGCTGCAATTTATTCTTGCCGAACTTGGTATTGAAATGGTTCGCATGGCAACGGTGCATGTGCCGGCGGCGCAGTCGACGGCCTTAGGTTTTATTGGCGCCTTCATGTTAGGGGAATTTGCTACCAAGGTAGGGTTATTTGGGAATGAAACAATATTTTATATTGCGGTGGCGACGGTGGGGACATTTGCCACGCCCAGCGTGGAACTGGCGCTGGCTATCCGCACCTTTCGGTTAGCACTAACGGCTTTAGTGCTGTTTTTTAAACTTCCCGGTCTGCTTTTAGGCCTGCTAGGCCTGTTGTTTATCCTTGTTTTTACAAAGTCATTCGGTATACCTTATCTCTGGCCGGCTATTCCTTTAAATGTCGCTGCCCTGAAAGATGTTATCTTCCGGCTCCCCATTCCTAACAAGGTTCTTCGTCCGGCGGTACTTAAACCACAGGATAAAGACCGGCTAGAGGGCAGTACAAATAAAGGTCCGCAAAGAAAGAAAAAGGAAAAGTAAACAAAATCCCCACCGGTTTATATTGCCGGTGGGGATTTTGGCAGGATAACTAGCGGCCACGGTAAAAGTCGCGGATTCGTCCCATACTTTCGTTCAGGTTTGCCAGTTGCTCTTCCACGGCGCCCTTGTTTTCCGCATTTACGGCGTCTTTGACTTGCTTAATAATCGAGCTTGTCCGTGTCACTTCCCCGAGAATGCCGATTTGCTCAAGGGCAGGTTTGCCTTGCTGCCAGACGCCTTCCAATTCTTTTGCTTTGGCGGCTGCTTTGCTCCAGTTTTTGTCTTCAACATAAAAACTGACGTTGCGGGCTGAATTGCCGATATTGATAACGTCCGCGACAGGGGATAGTTTATAAGATTTACCGATGTCGCTCACGCTGCCCATAAATTTGGTGAGGCTTTCGTAGGATGCGGTAATTTGCCTGCCAGCCACCGCTCGCGTAAGTTTATCCATGGCTTCGTCGCCTTCTTTAACTCCCTTTTTTTCACCTACGACCGTTTTGGTCTGCTGCCAAAGAGCCTGAAGATTGTTTAGACCAGCTTCGGCCTGCTCCCAGTCTGCCTTATTGATCCCCTCAAACACCACGCCTGCCGTAGCTTCCAAATCATAGAGCTCGGCCGGGGCCGACCAAAAACGCTCGACCAACGGTGGATTGGGCTTGGACTCCACCGGTTTTCCTGTCGGCCCGACTTCCGGCTTAGGCGCCGGCGCCGATAGTCCGCAGCCGCTGCAAAATATGGCTACCGCAAGCACCGCGCACGCGGCAGATTTAATCATTTGCGCCAAAGTCTCCCCCTCCTTTATTTAATATCTTTTGCCCCCCATAGCGGATTTATTCCCGCCGTTTCGTCGGCCGGCTGCGGTTCTATCCTTTGCGCTTTAAAACATTTTCCAGTATAATTGGAGAGGAGCATTATCTTTTCCGAAAATCCCGAATGGGAGGATGCTGACCGTGTTAGGTTTTGACGCAGATATGATTTTTCGTATACCTGCACTGCTCGCGACTATCACCGTACATGAATACGCGCATGCCCGCGCAGCCGTCGCTTTAGGCGACCCGACGCCTCGGTTCATGGGCAGGTTAACCCTGAATCCTGTCGCTCATCTTGACCCCATTGGGCTTTTAATGCTATGGCTGTTTAAATTCGGCTGGGCCAAGCCCGTGCCGGTCAATCCCTATAATTTTCGTGACGGACGAATGGGAATGTTGATCGTTTCGTTGGCCGGACCGTTTGCCAATATTCTTTTCGCTTTCGTCACGGCGCTGACGACAGGTCTTTTGGCCAAATTAGGTTTGCTGGGTGGCGATTGGGTACAAATCCTGCGCCTTACCTATATTTATAATATCATTTTTGCTATATTCAATCTAATACCTTTACCACCGCTTGACGGGTCAAAAGTACTGGCCAGTTTGCTGCCCGGACGGCAGGCCTATGCCTTTGAACGCCTGGAAGCTTATGGTCCTTTTATCTTAATGGCGCTGGTATATATTGGTTTTATCGGGACAATCACGCATCCTCTGGAAATCGCGTTGTCCCGTTTCATAAACACTATCGTGATGTGGCTTTTGTAGACAGAGGAGGGCAATTTCATGAAAAAAGGACGTATTTTCAGTGGGATGCAGCCATCAGGAAAGTTTCATTTGGGCAACTATCTTGGCGCTTTGGAAAACTGGGTGCGGCTCCAACATGATTATGAATGCTTTTTTTGTATCGTAGACTGGCATGCCTTAACTTCATCTTACGAAGATACCAGCAGGCTGCCGGAGCATATTCATGATATGGCGCTGGATTGGCTAAGCGGCGGTCTTGACCCGGAAAAAAACGTGATTTTTGTGCAGTCGCACGTTAAGGAACATGCCGAGCTGCATCTTTTGCTTTCGATGATTACACCCCTGTCCTGGTTGGAACGCGTTCCTACCTACAAGGACAAGCTTCAGCAATTAGGCGCCCAGGGGAAGGAGATTAATACTTACGGGTTTTTGGGCTATCCTGAACTTATGACGGCTGATATTATTTTGTATAAGGCTGATACCGTGCCTGTCGGCGAAGACCAGCTACCGCATTTGGAACTTTGCCGAGAGATTGTCCGCCGCTTCAATTATTTGTACGGGGAAGTGTTCCCCGAGCCTCAGGCTAAACTCAGTCAAGCGCCGCTGCTGCCCGGCATCGACGGTCGCAAAATGAGTAAATCATATGGCAATGAAATCCCCTTCGCCGCCAGTCCGGAAGATCTTCGTGCGCGGGTTCGTCTCATGGTGACCGATCCACAGCGGGTAAAGAAAACCGACCCTGGCAATCCGGACGTATGCACCGTTCATACTTTCCATAAAATTTTCAGTCGTGATGAACTGGATGAAATAGTTATGTCATGCCGAAACGCCGCTATCGGGTGCGTAGACTGCAAGAAACGGCTTGCTGAGCGCATGGTAGCCGCGCTTGCCGATATTCACGTTCGGCGGGCGGAACTAGAGGCCAATCCTGGCCGGGTTCGCGAAATTTTAGCCTATGGCGCCGAGCGGGCCCGGCAGGTAGCGGCTGCTACGATGGCGGAAGTGCGGCGGGTAATGCATCTCAGCTAGGTATGTCAGAATACAAGATTAAACTTGAGGTTTTTGAAGGACCGCTAGCTTTGCTGCTGCACCTGATTGAAAAAGACCAGATAGATATCTATGATATTCCTATCGCTCAAGTCACTGAACAGTATATTGCTTATCTAAAAGCATGGGAAGAGTTTAATCTTGATATTGCCAGCGAGTTTTTAGTAATGGCGGCTACACTATTGCAGATTAAATCTCGGATGCTGCTACCCCGGCCTCCTGCAGCAGTGGAAACGGCCGAGGAGGAAGATCCCCGGCAGGAACTGGTAGAAAAATTGGTCGAGTACCGCAAGTTTAAGCAGCTTGCCACATTACTGCAGAGTTTGGCGGAAAAACGGCTACAGTATTTTACCCGTCCGCCGCAGGAGTTTTACGTGGCGCCGCCGCTCCCGCAGGGGCTCAAACTCGATGATCTTATTATGGCCTTTGCCGCCGTATTGGAGAGCGCCGTTGATAATTATGCACTCGTTGCCCGCGATGAAATTAGCGTGCAGGATAAGATGTATGATATTATTCATCTATTGCATAAAACGGGGCGGATCGAATTTTGGCAAACCATAACGCGGACAGGTTCCCGCAGCGAAGTTGTGGCCGCCCTACTGGCAGTATTGGAGCTGCTTAGGCTAAAACGGGTCACCGTATACCAGGATAGGTGTTTTGGTCCCATTTTTATTGCCTTGAGGGAGTGACGAAAAAATTTTTTACCAACATCTCAAAGGGCATGTAGAGGCGCTGTTGTTTGCCAGCGGCGACCCCCTGCCGATTGCCAGGCTCGCGCAAATCCTGGAGATACCGGAAGAACATGTCGCTTTGTTATTGGAAGAGCTGGCACAGGATATGGCCAGCGCTGAGCGTGGCTTGACGGTTGTTCAGGTAGCTGGCGGTTATCAGTTATGCACTAAACCGGAAATGGCCGAATTTGTTTCCCGCTTGGCCCATGTCCAGGAGGGACGGTTGTCCGTGGCGGCTATGGAAACATTGGCAATCATTGCCTTTAAACAGCCCATCACCAAGCAAGAGGTAGAAGCAATCAGAGGGGTTAAAATCGACAAGGTACTCAATAATTTAGTTGAAAGACGGCTAGTACGAGAGATAGGGCGGAAAGAAACTATTGGCCGCCCGATCCTGTATGGTACTACCGACGAATTTTTGAAATGTTTCGGTCTTAAAAGTATTGAAGAATTGTTGACACTGGCCGCCAATCTGCCTGAGCCGGCTTTGGAAAAGCAGCCCTGAATGGGCTGCTTTTTCCGTATATACCAAGTAACTTCTGCCCTATACTATACTGTCAGAAAAAAGGGGGGGGGAGCATGCACAAAGAGCTTTTGGTTCTTTGGGCCGGCATAGTGCTGGCCTATATGCTTTCCCGCGTAAACATATATATATCCCTGACTTACCGGCGTCAGGATAGCGACGACCATATTATTGTCGATGTCTTTCTTCTGCGTAAGCTCATTAACTATACCATCACTATCCCCGTTATAAAAACTATCGACCGTACTGGTATAGTTTGGCCGGTATCGGAAATTGAGACAGCTAACGGCGATGTTCATACACACGCTGAGCGTGAGCGACGCTTTATTCAGAATCTATGGTACATCTATTTGCACTATCCGCGCAAATTCCGGCGAATGCTCCGCCAGTTTCGCTTATTTATGCGGCTGTATAAAACCTTCGCCAGGAAAGTACTGGCATCCTTATACTGTGAGCGGCTTTATTGGAAGACTACTTTTGGTTCGGAAGATGCTGCTGTTACCGGTGTCACCGTCGGTGCACTATGGGCTGTTAAAGGCTTAGCCTATCACGCCGTGCGGCAGCGGGTAAAGTTTTCTAAGCGCCCTGAATTTGCCGTTGTGCCTGTCTTTGGCCGGCAGCGTTTCGAGGTGGAATTTCAGTGTATATTCAGGTTGCGAGTTGGCAATGTTATTACTGCCACATACAGTCTTTTCAAATCCAAACGCAAGGGGGCGGTAGGCAGTGGCTGAACATCCTATTCAGGGTTTAATGAAGACTGCCATGGAAAGCATCAAAGAAATGGTTGACGTTAATACCATTGTTGGCGACGCGGTCGAAACACCGGATGGCACGGTAATCATACCCATTTCTCGCGTGTCCTTCGGGTTTGCCGCCGGCGGCGGAGGCGGCAATTTCCCGGAAGAAGAAGGTGACGACATGCTCAGCGGCTTCGGTGGCGGCAGCGGCGCCGGGGTAAGTGTCAGGCCGGTAGGCTTTTTGGTTTGTTCGCCGCAAAATGGCGTGCGGTTTATTCCGATTGATGGTAACGTCATTTATGACCGCTTGCTTGACCTGGTACCGCAAGTGCTTAACAAATTGCAAAGTATGATTAAAAAGGACGGCAACAGCAAAGATAATATGGATGAATTGGCGGAGACGGCCGAAACCCAGGCAGACGCTCATTGACCCTACATAGTACAAAAACCGCACACATTAATGTGCGGTTTTTTACATATGCTTATATATAAACTATTTTCCGGCTATTGAGTCAAGTTTGTCCTTGATTTGGTGAGCGTGCAACCCTTCGGCTTCTGCGAAGTGTCTGAACATCTTGGATACTTCCGGATCATTTATTTGCTCGGCAAAGGTTTGATAGTCGCGTACCAATTCCTGCTTCTGGGCGAGCGTGGTTTTGAGTGCGGTTTTTACGTCAATTGTTTCTACTGTCACTACCAATCACCTCCCTTAATATTTTATCATTAGTATGTCCGGTTGTCGGCCGAACATGTATGGCTGCTTTGACGGACGGGAAAAACAAATATATAATAATGAATGTGTTTTGTAAACTATAATATAAGCGAGGTTCATCTATGCTGCGAAGAGGTTTGATTCCGTGGCTGATTGCGCTACTGGTATTACCGAATACGGGGTGGAGTGCGCCGCTTGACCTGACGGCTAAATCGGCTATTGTTATTGAAGCCTCTACCGGAAAGGTGCTGTATGCGAAAGACGCAGAAACAAAGCGATATCCTGCCAGTACTACCAAAATGATGACACTGATTGTAGCGCTAGAGCACGGTAATTTGAACGATATTGTTACAACCAGCGCCAATGCGGCTAGTACCGAAGGCTCGTCCCTGTGGCTAGCGCCGGGTGAACAGCTAAAACTTTTGGATATGCTTTACGGCGTTATGCTCGTATCCGGCAACGACGCCACCGTGGCGGTAGCTGAGCATATTTCCGGCTCTGTTGAAAGGTTTGCCAGACTTATGACCGAAAAGGCGCACGCTATCGGTGCCACAAACACCAATTTTACTAACTCGAGTGGATTGCCTGACCCGAATCACTATACCACGGCTCACGATTTGGCCAAGATCGCCGCCTATGGTTTTAAAAACCCTATTTTTGCCGAGATTGTTAGTACGAAGCACAAAGTCATTCCTTGGCCGGGCAAGGATCATGACCGTGACTTATATAATGAAAATAAAATGCTATGGCTGTATGACGGCGCGAACGGTGTAAAGACAGGATATACCGAGGCGGCAGGTCCGTGCCTTGTGTCTGGCGCCAAGCGCAACAACATCCAGCTTATCGCCGTTGTTCTAGACAGTGAACGCATGTGGGAAGAATCTATGGCTCTGCTAGATTACGGCTTTAAACAAATAAAGCCAATGGTGCTATTTAATCAGGGAGATATTATCAAGACGGTCAGGGTGAATAACGGGAAGCAGGAGACGGTGCGGTTAGTGACAAAAGCCAGTAGCGTAGTGCCTGTTTCAGGAGACGACAAAGACCAGTTCCGGACGGTGGTCGAAGCGCCCGCTAAACTGGAAGCGCCTGTTGTTGATGGTCAGAAGGTGGGCGTGGTAAAGACTTTTTACCAGGATAAAGAGATTGCGGCTGTTGACCTGGTCGCAGCTGATTCGGTCGAAAGAAAATCCTTTTTTAGCTCTCTCTGGGGTTCGCTCTGGAGTTTCTTCACGTTTGTCATTCGCAATTTAGCCTGACGCTTTGTGCGTCCAGGCTTTTTTTGTTCTAGCCGATAGTGCTTCCTCATAGTTTCTAAGGGGGTGGTTACTAGTGATTAACTTCATTTGGATGTTTTTAATCGTAGCAGGAATTATCTGCGCAGCGGTAAACGGGCGCATCGAAATGGTAACGAAAAGCGCAATCAGTGCCGCCGAGGACGCTGTTGAGTTGGCTTTCAAATTGATTGGCGTGATGTGCCTATGGCTAGGGGTTTTAAAAATTGCCGAACAGGCAGGAATTGTGCGTTTTTTTGCGCAACTGCTCAGCCCGGTAATCCGCGTATTGTTTCCGAGTGTGCCCCGTAACCACCCGGCAATGGGCGCTATCGTCATGACGGTCAGCGCCAATATGCTGGGGCTGGGTAACGCTGTTACTCCTTTTGGCATTAAGGCTATGCAAGAGCTGCAAAAACTTAATCCGAACAATGAAACCGCTTCTCCGGCAATGTGCACACTCCTTGCCCTGTGCACTACAGGCTTTACATTAGTACCGGCAACAATTATCGCTCTCCGTTCAGCGGCTGGCTCGCCAAATCCGGCGGAAATTGTCGGTGCTACTTTAATGGTAAGTTTGTTGGCTACCTGTGTGGCCGTCGTTGCCGACCGGGTGTGCCGCTGGTTGTTTATAGGCAGAGGAGGCAAGTAGATGTTTGTTGAGGTAAGCGAACAGTTATCCTTATGGATAATTCCGCTGTTGCTACTAGCTGTTCCCTTGGTTGGTTATCTTCGGCGAGTAAGCGTTTACGAAGCCTTTGTCGAAGGAGCCGCCGACGGTTTTCATACGGCAGTGCGTATTATGCCTTTTTTAGTAGCCATGATGGTGGCTATTAACATTTTTCGAACCTCCGGAGCAATGGATATATTTATTTCGTTTTTACAGCCACTATTAATTTTGCTCGGCGTACCGCCCGATCTTGTTCCACTGGCGGTCATGCGCCCGCTTTCGGGAAGCGGCGCTCTGGGGTTAACTACGGAAATCCTGAATACGTTCGGGCCCGACTCACTGGTAGGGCGTATTGCATCTACCGCTTTGGCAAGTACGGATACAACTTTTTATATCTTAACCGTATATTTTGGCGCTGTAGGTATTCGCAATCCGCGCTATTCGGTTTTTGTCGGCTTACTTGGTGATTTAGTGGGATTTTTTGGATCAGTATATATCTGTAAACAACTTTTTGGTCAGTAATTTATCGGACTGGTGTGACATTTTGTTGCCAGTCCGTTTTTTTTATAGGAGTGGCACTTAGGAGGTAGGAGAATACACTGTACTGTGATAAGCAAGAAGGAGGGAAGTCCATGGTTAAAGTAATTGTGGTCGGTGGTGGATGGGCGGGGAGCGCCGCTGCTCTGGCAGCCGCAAAGGCGGGCGCACAGGTCATGCTGTTGGAACGAACCGACCTCTTATTAGGCACCGGACTGGTAGGCGGCATTTTTCGCAATAACGGACGCTATACCGCTGCCGAAGAGGCGATTGCCATGGGGGGCGGCGACCTCTTTATAGCGATGGATGCCAATACCAGGCACAAAGGGGTGGCTTTTCCCGGCCATAATCATGCCTCGTTGTACGATGTTACCACCATGGAACCTTTGGTTAAAAAAGTTTTGCAAAACTACGGTATTGAGGTGCGGACCAAAAGCCGCGTAACCGATGTGGTTAAATGCGGTAAGAAACTTCAGGCCGTAACGCTCGATAACGGTGAAATTATTAAAGGTGATGTTTTCGTGGATGCCACCGGTTCGGCTGGGCCGATGGGCAACTGTTTGAAATATGGCAATGGATGCGCCATGTGTATTCTGCGTTGTCCTTCGTTCGGCCCGCGCGTAAGTGTAACGGCCAAGGCCGATGTGAAGGAACTCATGGGGCAAAAGGCAGACGGCTCGTTCGGCGCTCTAAGCGGGTCGTGTAAGATTAACAAGGATTCGCTGAGCCAAGAATTACGTGACCGGCTTAACCGCGAAGGGGTAGCCGTGCTGCCCGTACCGCCAAGGTTAGTCAAGAACGGCAGCTTGGGTAAGAAAGCCTGCAGTCAGTACGCGATTGCCGATTATGCGGCAAACCTGGTTTTGCTCGACACCGGCCACGCCAAGCTAATGACGTCGTTTTTCCCGCTTGAAGACCTTAGGGCCATCCCTGGCTTAGAAGCGGCTCGTTACGAGGACCCGTACGCCGGCGGCGTCGGCAACTCGGTGCGGTATTTAGGAATCGCCCCTTGTGATAATTCGCTCAAGGTAGATGGCGTTGACAACCTTTTTTGCGGCGGGGAAAAGTCAGGCATCCTGGTCGGTCATACGGAAGCAATTGTTACAGGGCTACTCGCCGGCCATAATGCGGTCCGTTGCTGTCTCGATATGCAATACCTGGAACTGCCGCGCGAATTGGCTACCGGTGATTTCATCGCTTTTGTGCATGAGCGTATGCACCAGCCGGACGGCATGAAAATGCGTTACACTTTTTCCGGTTCGGTTTATTTCGAACGAATGAAACAGCTTGCCTTGTACTCCGTAAATCGGGCGGAAATTTCCGCACGAGTAGCTAAAGCCGGTCTGTTGGATGTTTATAATCGTTGTCTGGTATAGGAGGGCGAAGGTATGAATAAGTTGGCCGTTCGGTGTATAGATATCAATTCGGACTATTGTCCGTGCCTGCTGGCCGAGACAAACCATTGCGTTTTTTGCAGTCATCTCCAAGGCAGGGAGGTGTGCGACTGTGATTGGACAGGAGTTTGTATTCTGTACGAAAAACGTTGGCAATCGCCAAAACCGCGCTGGCGAGGCGAGGAAACGCCTGTACGCATCGAGGTGGAAACTAACCTCTCACGGAAAGAACTGGTGGCCGAAAATACATACCTTATTGAATTCGGCATAACGGACGAACTTGCGCGGCAATTGGACCGTCCTGGTTCCTTTGTCTTTCTGCGGCTGCCGGAAGATCCGCCGTTTTTTCACTTTCCCGTCGGCGTCATGAAGATTTCCGACCGGCAGGTGCAGGTCGTGGTTGAAACCGTCGGACCAAAGTCGGCGCGGCTAATCAGTAGTAAAACCGGGCGGATTTTCGTGAGAGGACCTTATTTTAACGGCCTTTTCGGTCAACCATGGATTGACAATTTACAAAATGGTAAAATATTATTAATAGCCGGCGGTATGGGCCAACCGCCAGCCGTGCCGGTGGCCCGTAAACTTGTTCAGGGCGGCAACGTTGTTACCGCCGTTATCGCTCCCGGGAAGACGGGAAAGGTCTTTATTGACGAGGAATTAGTGGCGATGGGCGTAGACGTGCAGGTTGTGCCTTCGCTCAGGCAAGTTGGTCTGCCGCTTGTGCGCGGTATGTTGGCCAATCCGGATAAACGGCCCGATTTAATTGTCAGCACCGGCCCCGATGACCAACACTACGGCGTTATAGCCGCCATGCAGACTACGGGAGTTAACATTCCCATGGCAGCAACGAATAACGCTACAATGTGCTGCGGTGAAGGGATTTGCGGCAGTTGCGCCAAGAAAACCCGCAGTGGTCGGATCATTAAGACATGTAAAGTGCAGACTGATTTTATCGATCTTATTCACGAAAATTAAAACGCAACTAAAAGGAGTAACTATGTCCGAACGATTGCAAAAAATCCTTAGTCAGGCCGGTATTGCCTCCCGGCGCGCAGCAGAAAAACTCATTCTTGACGGCCGCGTAGCCGTAAACGGTAAGATAGTCACCGAACTGGGCGCAAAGGTAGAGTGGCCCCGCGACCGTGTTACCGTTGACGGTAAGCCGATTACCGCCGAAAAGCTCGTCTACATCCTTCTCAATAAACCTAAAGGCGTAATTACCAGCCTTAAGGACCCCCGCGGCCGCAAAACTGTTATTGATCTTCTCCGTGACGTTCCTGAACGGGTATATCCGGTAGGTCGGCTGGACTATAATACCGAGGGATTATTACTATTGACGAACGACGGGCTTCTTACTCACGCCCTTACTCATCCCAGCCATGAAATTAAAAAGACATATGTTGCCAAGATTGCCGGCTTGCCGACAGAGGAGCAGCTTGACCGGCTACGGGTGGGTATTAAGCTTTCCGACGGCATGACAGCCCCAGCTGCTATCCGGCTGTTAAATTTCGACCCGTTGAAACAAGAGGCAACGGTTGAAATTATCATTCATGAAGGGCGAAATCGCCAGGTAAGGCGGATGTTTGAAGCCATTGGGCATCCAGTTAAGAACCTTAAGCGGACTAAGTACGCTTTCCTCACTTTGACGGGGCTAAAAAGAGGAGAGTATCGGTATTTGACTCCTGACGAAGTCGCAGCGCTAAAAAAATTGGCGCAAGGATAGATAAAATTCTCCCCTTATTTCTGCAGAATAAGGGGGTTTTTTGCGTCGAACCCTTTGTGTTCTAATGTTAGGGTATTCTCCCTAACCTGCCGCAGCTTTGCGCCCAGATTGGGCTAAACGTAATTCGTAAATTGGTCTGAGTCAATTGACAAGTCGCATCGGGGGGAAAGCCTGGAGAATAAGGATGGGGGACTTGTTTATAATATAGGCAAAATATAGAAACAAGGAGTGCTGTTAGTGAGAAACAACGGTCAGAGGCTTTGGCGATGGGAGTCTCACCTTGTCCGTTTGGCCGTGGGTTGTCTGTTCTTGCTCATCCTCTCGCAGGCGCTGATGTTAAAAGAAGGCCCCCGTTTATTATTGTCGCGGGTTGATCGCTACGAGGGTGAAACTATTTCCGGTCAAATACCCCTTTACGCCGCCGGTCCGTTGACGGTGGCCGAAAAAACGGTGGCTACTAATCGTATTCGCTCTTTACGGGAGAGTAAAGTCTTAGTAATTCGCATGCTGAAACCAGTCAAAGGTGATGGCGCTTTTGTTATCGTGAACGGGGAGCGGGTAGGGGATTTTCGGCGCGGTGATGTTAAAGTCACGGTTTATGAAGGCGATTATGTGGAGATTGATGTTAGCGAAGTAAATGAACAGGCACGGTTTGTTGTCAACGTTCCGAGCAGTGACCTTGTTTCGCCTATAGATGGCATCGTATTAGAAGGTGCTCGCACATACTTGCCGGTCGGTAAAGTAAAATTTAAACCTTAATCTGCGCGTATTAGGTTTTGGGGATGGAGGAATTTAGCGTTCTGACAGGAATATATCTATAAAGTCGCGGAGGACAATGAAATCATGATTATTATAATGAACAGACCTACTGATAGGCAGATTGAGCGGATTATGGCTAAGCTTGCGCAAAAGGGCATAGAAACATATCAGCTAAAAAGCGGCGGAAAAACCATCATTGCCGTTACCGACCATACTGCCGTTGAACATGCCGAATTATTCGAGCGTATGCCAGGGGTCGAAAAAGTAGTCGCTGTTTCCAAACCTTTCAAATTGGCCAGCCGCGAATTTCGCCGTGAAGACACGCAAGTGGCGGTTAAGAATGTGATTTTTGGCGCGAAAGAAATTCCCGTTATTGCCGGTCCTTGTGCAGTTGAGAGCTATGAGCAGCTTCACCAAACTGCTATCGCTGTAAAACAAGCGGGGGCCCGGATGTTACGCGGCGGAGCTTACAAACCACGCACTTCACCCTACAGTTTTCAAGGACTTGAAAAGGAAGGGTTGGAAATTCTTCAGGCCGTGGGGCGTGAGACCGGCTTACCGGTAATTACGGAAGTGACGGATACCAGGGCGGTAGAACTGGTCGCTGACTATGCCGACATGTTGCAAATTGGCGCCCGCAATATGCAAAACTTTGCTCTGCTTAAAGAAGTGGCCCAGATAAAGAAGCCGGTATTGTTAAAACGGGGCGTTTCAGCTACGGTAGAGGAATGGCTTATGGCTGCCGAATATATCATGGTCGGGGGCAATGAAGCGGTGGTTCTTTGCGAACGGGGCATTCGCAGTTTTGAGACTTACACCCGTAATACCTTGGATTTAAGCGTTGTACCGCTGATTAAACATTTAAGCCATTTCCCTATTATTGTTGATCCGAGCCATGGAACAGGAAAGTGGCGTCTTGTTGGGCCGATGGCGAAAGCTGCCGTTGCGGCGGGGGCGGATGGGCTGCTGATAGAAGTGCACCCCTGGCCGGAAGATGCTTTATCTGATGGTCCCCAGTCGCTCACGCCGGCAAATTTTAACCAGCTTATGCAGGAATTGGCCGACATTGCCCAAGCAGTCGGACGAAATATTTAGCGGCAGCATAACAAGAGGCCGATCAAACACTGGAGGAACATATGCGAAAACTAGTTATTGCCATTGATGGCCCGGCTGGAGCGGGCAAGAGTACCGTCGCGCAGATTGTGGCCGAGCGTCTTGAATATACTTATATTGATACCGGAGCTATGTACCGGGCGGTGACATTATTTGCTTTGCGAAAGAATATTTCTGTTTGCGACGTTGAGGCCGTCAGCCGTCTGGCCCAGGAAAGTGAGATCACGCTTGCGTATGAGAAAGGAAAAACGCGGGTGTATCTTAACGGGGAAGATGTCTCCGAGGCTATCCAGATGCCGGAGGTTTCGCGAATGGTGTCGCATGTGGCCCTAATTCCCGCCGTGCGCCAGGCTATGCTTAACTTGCAGCGGCAAATGGCGGCGCAGGGGGGAGTGGTTATGGATGGCCGGGATATTGGCACACAGGTTTTACCTGATGCCGACATCAAGGTTTTCCTCACGGCGTCGATTGAGGAACGGGCCAAAAGGCGGTGGCAGGAGCTTACCAGCAAAGGTATTGCTATTAACCTTGAACAGCTAAAAGAGGAAATCGCCTGCCGCGATCGAATGGACTGCGAGCGAGAAACGGCGCCGCTGGTCAAAGCGCCGGACGCGGTACTAATTGATACCACCGGGCTTACCATTGAGGAGGCCGTTCAGGAAATTTTGAAATTGTGCGAGGAGCGGAGAAAATTTGTATAGCTTTTTGCGCTGGCTGCTCAGGTTGTTTTTTCGCCTTGTTTTTCGGTGGAAGGTGACGGGAACAGCGAATATTCCCCGGGAAGGTGGTGTTATTATTGCCGCTAACCATGTTAGCCTGTGGGATCCACCCGTGATTGGCTGCGCCATGGATCGCCGGATCTCATTTATGGCCAAGGAAGAGCTGTTTGCGATCCCGGTGTTTAACTGGATCATTACCAAGCTTGGCGCTTTTCCGGTACGCCGCGGCGCGGCTGACCGCAACGCTATACGCACGGCAGTAGCCGTATTGGAAGCAGGCGGTGTTCTGGGCGTTTTTCCGGAAGGAACCAGGAGCCGGACAGGTAAACTGGGCGCCGCCGAGCCGGGAGTTGCGCTGCTTGCCCTCAAAACCGGCGCTCCGATTGTGCCTTGCGCTGTTTTGGGCACGAATAAAGTGTTGCGGCAAGGACAATGGTTGCCCCGATTTGAAGTGCGTTTCGGCAAGCCGCTGCAGGTGATAAAAGGCCGAGCCGACAAAGAGGCTGTCGATCGCCTTACTACAACAATCATGGGGGAAATTCGCGAATTGCTGGCAGAGGAGTGACTACCATGACCGATAGCTTATCAATGGTTTTGTCACAGCGCATTGCCATCATTGCCGTCGTTGCCTATATTTTCTCCCAGACCAACGCCTTTCGGCTGATGTTTACCGAAAACACTACCCCGCGGGAAAAATGTATTCTCATTTTGTTTTTTTCTACCGTATCGATCGCCGGGACATACTTTGGGATTCCCATTGAAGGGGCTATTGCCAATGTACGCGATACCGGCAGCATTGTAGCCGGACTGCTGGGCGGGCCGCTGGTCGGTACGGCTACGGGGCTAATCAGCGGCTTGCACCGAATTTCGCTGGGGGGATTTACTGCCGTTCCCTGTGGGTTAGCCACTATAATTGGGGGTATCTTTGCCGGTTATGTCCACAGCAGAACGCGCCCCAAAACCACCGAATGGATCACAGGGGTGCTCATCGGCATTGCCGTTATTCTTTTCAGCATGGGCCTTATTCTGTTGTTTTCCAAGCCGACGGCGGCCGCGCGGTCCCTTGTCATGCAAGTTGCTGTGCCGATGTGTCTGGCCAATGCCCTAGGCATTGCCGTTTTTATGATTATCATACATAATGCCCGTCAACACCAGACCAAAATTGGCGCTCTACAAACTAACAAAGCACTGCGAATCGCTAACGCTGCATTGCCGTATTTTCGCCAGGGTCTGAGCGACCTTTCGGCGCAAAAAGTAGCCACAACCATTCTTAATATGACGTCGGCCGCTGCCGTAGCTATCACTAATCGGGAAAAGGTGCTTGCTCATGTTGGCCTTGGCAGTGACCACCATACTAATGGCCGACCATTGTTGACCGCCGCTACAAAGTCTTGCTTAGAAAGCGGACAAGTGACAGTGGCCCAGCGGGCGAGCGAAATCGGCTGTATTCACCCTAACTGCCCGCTAAAATCGGCTGTTGTCGTTCCGCTGTATTGCCGGGACGAGATTGTTGGCACATTAAAAATTTACTATGCGCTTGAAGAGGCGATGACGGCGTTGGATCTGGAATTTGCCCAGGGTTTGGGCCAGATTTTCAGCACCCAGCTAGAATTGGCCAATCTGCAAAAAAAGGCGGAATTGGCGGCCAAAGCCGAACTCAAGGCGCTACGTGCGCAAATAAATCCTCATTTTCTTTTCAATGCTTTAAACACAATTATTTCACTTTGCCGCACTAACCCGGAGCAGGCGCGCAATCTTCTTATTGAGCTGAGCGATTTTTTCCGGCGTAGTTTAAAATCGGCGCGGGATTTTGTTACGTTGCGTGAAGAACTGGAGTATGTAGACTCTTACCTTACCTTGGAAAAAGCAAGATTTGGGCGGCGGCTGACGATTGTCAAAGATATCGATGCGGCAACACTCAATACCCTCTTGCCGGCTTTTACTTTGCAACCTTTAGTGGAAAATGGCGTAAAACATGGTTTGTTGGCCAAAGAACAGGGTGGGACGATAACAATTTCCGCTCATTGCCAGGGGGATAATGTACATATTGCCATCAGTGATGATGGCCAGGGTATTCCGTCCTCACTCCAGGAGCATATCCTGGAGTGTGGTTTCGGCAAAGGTACTGGCATTGGGTTAAGTAATGTCAATGAACGCCTCAAAACTATTTATGGCCCTCAATACGCCTTAGAAATAAACAGTTGTGAAGGTAAAGGTACTACTGTTAAATTGCATATTCCCATCAGCAGGGAGGTGGCGGTGTGAAGGAGGGGAATAGGCCAATACGGGCTATGATTGTCGACGATGAGGAACCGGCCCGCAACGAACTTCGCTACCTGCTGGAACGTTTTTCCGATATAGTTATCGTCGCTGAAGCTGAGAGTAGCAAACAGGCTTTGCGGGCAATAACCCGTACCCAACCGCACCTTGTTTTTCTCGATATCGAAATGCCTGGGATGAACGGCATAGAATTGGCAAATAGAATTGCGGAAGCTGGGTTTTCGCCGTTCTTGGTTTTTGCTACCGCGCACGAGGAATTTGCCGTAAAAGCCTTTGATATTAATGCGGCTGACTATTTGCTTAAGCCATTTTCACAAGAGCGGCTGGGCCGGTGTATCAACCGCGTTCGTGGTTTGCTTGTATCGAGAATGACAATGGCTGTACAAACTGCTGCCCAGTCCCGAAGGGAGGAGGAGTATGCGCCCTGCGCCAGGCAGCGATTGGCTGTAGAGTACAACGGCAAGGTGATTATCCTGAACGTGGATGAAATTATCATGGCCTGCTGTGCTGACGGCCAGGTGATCGTTCATACGCACGAGAAGGCTTACCCCTGCAACCTCACGTTGCAGGAACTGCAGGCCAAGCTGGAGGAACAGCAGTTTTTCCGCAGCCATCGCGCTTATCTGGTGAATACCGAGAAAATCCGTGAGATTATTCCTTGGTTTAACGGCACTTATAACCTTGTTTTGGATGGACTAGCCCATACGGAAATTCCAGTTAGCCGTCAACAGGCGCCTAAACTGCGGAAACTTTTCGGCATATAACGCGATTCACCGGAGAAAAGGGGCCGTTCACCCCGCTTTTTTGACATTCTGCAAAATAACTATTGCTCAATGGTTTACCGGTAAGTTATACTAAGATAAAATATTTGGAATTGTCATGAAAGGTGGTGATAGTCACGCAGAAATACGGACTACCTATATAGTTATCAGGTAAAAGGGAGGAGAAGTATGAATTCAATTAATTTGCTAGTTGTTGCCGTATGCGTGTATTTCCTGGCCTATCGCTATTATTCGGCATTTATTGCCGCCAAAGTGTTGGCCCTTAATGACAACTATGTAACGCCGGCATATCGCTGCAACGACGGCAGGGAATTTGTCCCCACCAACAAATGGGTTTTGTTTGGGCATCACTTTGCCGCCATAGCCGGCGCCGGTCCGCTTGTCGGCCCTGTTTTGGCTGCCCAATACGGGTGGGGACCCGGTTTTATGTGGATTTTGCTTGGTTCTGTTTTTGCCGGCGCCGTTCATGACTTTATCATTCTTTTTGCTTCCGTTCGTCATGGCGGACAATCGCTGGCGGTTATCGCCCGTCGTGAAGTCGGTCCCATCACCGGTATAACCACTTCTTTATCCATTTTGTTTATTATCATCGTAGCTCTGGCAGGTTTGGCGATCGTTGTCGTCAACGCTCTCTTTAAAAATCCGTGGGGCGTATATACATTGTTCATGACGATCCCGATTGCAATTGTCATCGGGCTGTACATGTTCAAAATCTGCCCTGGCTCAATTCGTTCCGGTTCGCTTGCTGGCTTCATCTTAGTATTGTTGGCAGTGTTTACCGGCCACTATATTCCCGGTTCTGCCTGGGCGGAAGCCTTCACTCTCACCAAGCAGCAGCTATCCATCGCTCTGCCGCTGTACGGGTTCATTGCCGCCGTGCTGCCGGTCTGGCTGCTCTTGGCGCCGCGCGACTACCTCAGCTCTTATATGAAAATCGGTACGGTTTTGGCCTTGGCCTTGGGCATCCTGATTGTACAGCCCACTGTCAATATGCCGATGACTACCCGCTTCGTCGATGGCGGCGGACCGATTATTCCTGGCCCCGTTTGGCCGTATGTTTTCATTACCATCGCTTGCGGCGCCATTTCCGGTTTCCATTCGCTGATCAGTTCCGGTACCACCCCGAAAATGCTGGAACTGGAAACTCAAGCCCGCTTGATTGCCTATGGCGGCATGCTTACCGAGGGCTTTGTGGCTATTATGGCGCTTATTTCCGCCGTCGTACTTATGCCTGGCGACTATTTCGCCATCAATACGCCGGCCGCCGTATTTGCCAAACTAAATATGCCGATAGTTGAGCTCAAACAATTGTCGCAGCTTGTCAACATGGATGTAGCACACCGGCCCGGCGGCGCCGTGTCGCTCGCAGTGGGCATGGCGCACATCTTCTCCAGTATCGGCGGCATGAAGCATTTGATGAGCTACTGGTATCAGTTTGCTATTATGTTTGAAGCTCTCTTCATCTTAACCACTATTGACGCCGGTACCCGCGTCGCCAGGTATATTCTCCAGGATATAATCGGCACCTATCTGTATGCGCCGCTGAAGCAGACCAACTGGTGGCCCGGCATCCTGTTTACCAGCGCTGTTGTAACCTATGCGTGGGGCTATTTAGTGTATAGCGGGGACGTAGCCAGCATCTGGCCGCTCTTTGGTGTAGCCAACCAGCTTCTGGCGGTTGTCGCTCTTGCTCTTGGCACTACCGTAATCCTGAAAGTTGCGCCTAAGAAATCCTATCATTGGGTAACGACAGCGCCGCTGGCTTTCCTGTCCGTTACCGTAATTTCCGCCGGCGTTATGAATGTCGGTATGTTCTATAAACGCGGCGATACGCTCGGCAATATCAACGGTACAGTAAGCATTGTCCTTATCGCCCTGGTTGTCATTACACTGCTCGACTCTTTCCGTACTTGGAGTAGACTGCTTAAGACGGAAAAACCGGAAGGCATGAACGTTGAGGTACAGCCTGTCTGCCGTATCGACGGCCCGACCAAACCCAATATTCCGAGCTAACCCAAAGCTAATGAGGAAGGGGGCTTGCCCTCTTCCTCATTCTTATGTCGCACCGTTTTTAAAATCCGGCAAATAAAGGAATTCTATTAAATATCGGCGAATAGCAACATAAGTAAAAAAGCGCGCAGGGGGTAAACATGAAAATCATTCTTGCAGAACACCGCGGTTTTTGTTACGGCGTAAAACGGGCAGTTGAAACAGCCAATACCTGCATAGGACAGGGACCCGCCTATACGCTTGGACCGATTATTCATAATCCGCAGTTAGTGCAGCGATTGGCTGAGCAGGGGGTGGCCATGGCAAATGACCTTGATCAAATTCCTGCCGGCCGGGTAATTATCCGTTCCCATGGCGTGGGGCCCGAGGTGTATGACCAGGCTAAAGCTCGCGGCCTGGAAATTGTGGACGCTACCTGCCCGCATGTCAGGAAGGCGCAACAGGCGGCCCGTCAACTAGCGGAAAAAGGTTACTACATAGTGGTGGTAGGAGAGCCTAACCATCCCGAAGTCAAGAGTATCGTCGCTTGGGCAGGAGAGAGGGTAGCAGTGGTGGAAACCGCGGCTGATGCCCAAAACCTTCCTTTTTACGAACGGCTTGGCGTAGTGGTGCAGACTACTTTTGCCAGCGATCAATTCAATGCCATTGTGGATATTCTAAAGACGAAATGTCTGGAGATTGAGGTCAGCCGCACCATTTGCGTTGCTACCGACCAGCGGCAACAGGCGGCGGTCGAGCTGGCCCGCAAGGTCGACGTAATGGTCGTGGTCGGGGGAAAAAATAGCGCCAATACTTCTCGACTGGCAGAACTCTGCCGTCTTCAAGGTTGTCCGACGTACCATGTGGAAACGGCGCAGGAATTGAAAATGGACTGGTTTACCGGCGTGCAAGCGGTAGGACTTACGGCCGGCGCGTCGACACCAGACTGGATTATAGAGGAGGTATATTCAAAAATGCAAGAATTTGACCAACTGTTGCATCAAGATATGAAGCCGCTTGAACCGGGTGTTATTTTAAAAGGCAGGGTCGTTGGCGTTCGTAAAGACGAGGTCTTTGTTGATATTGGTCATAAAGGCGAGGGGGTAATTCCCTTGACCGAGCTCGCCTACCCTATGCCGGAAAATGCGTCTGACGTCGTTAGCGAAGGCGATGAAATCGATGTTTATGTGTTGGCGCCTGAGGACAATGACGGTCCGGTCAAGCTTTCGAAAATTAAAGCAGATAATATTGTTGCCTGGGAGAAACTACAGGCGGCAGCGCAAGCGAATGAGACGGTTACAGGCAAAGTAACGGCGGTTGTTAAAGGCGGCCTTGCAGTGTCTGTATACGGTGTCCGCGGATTTGTACCGGCATCGCAGGTGGCCGTGCAGCATGTAGCGGATTTAACCCCTTATGTGGGCCAAACCTTAGAATTGCTGCCCATCGAAATTGACCAGGCCAAACAAAAGATCGTGCTGTCACGCCGGAAAGTTTTGGAACAGGAGCAGCAGCGTCGGACTGAGGAGCTATTTGCCAGGTTAGAGGAAGGGCAGATCGTTACCGGAACGGTAAGCCGCATCACCGATTTTGGCGTTTTTGTCGATTTAGGCGGTGTCGACGGTCTTATTCACATATCTGATTTGTCCTGGCATCGGATCAAGGACCCCAGGGAAGTAGTAAATATAGGCGACCAGGTGCAAGTTTTCGTCCAAAAAGTCGACCCTAAGGCCAAACGCATTTCTCTCAGTCTCAAGCGGGTGCAGCGTGATCCCTGGTATGATGCAGTGGAAGAACTGCGTGAGGGCATGACGGTTGCCGGTAAAGTCACCAAACTTGCCAAGTTTGGCGCCTTTGTGGAAGTAAAGCCTGGCGTTGAAGGCCTTGTTCATCTTTCCGAACTAGCCGACCGTCGGGTTGCCAGTGCCCAGGAGGTTGTAACGGCTGGTCAGACGGTAACGGTAAAAATTCTAGGCATTGATAAGGAAAACAAACGTATTGCCCTGAGCATTGCCCAGGCTCAGCAGGATGCCGAGCGGGCTGATTATCAACGGTTTCTTAGCCAGAAAGCGGATACGTTTGGCATGACAATTGGCGAAAAGTTTGGCCACCTTTTTGGCCGCAAGTAATAGAGGAACTACATGCGCAAATCCCGTAAATTAGACCACCTGAGATATGCTATGACCGTTGCCGACGGGCCGACATCCAGTGGCTTTGAAGATATTAAGCTTATTCATAATTGTCTGCCCGAACTGGACTGGGGCGATATTGACCTTTCCAGTTCGCTGGCAGGGCTGCCGCTGCGGCACCCAATCATTGTCAATGCCATTACCGGCGGTGCGGAAGAAGTGACGCGCATTAACGCCGCATTAGCGGATTTTGCCCGACGGACCGGAACGGCGATGGCGGTCGGCTCCCAGTACGCTGCCTTTGAATATCCGGAAGTTAAAGGGTCTTATGAGATTGTCCGCAAAATCAATCCGGACGGTATTGTCTTTGCCAATCTCGGTGCGCACGCCACGCCGGAGCAGGCTAGGTTGGCCATAGAAATGATTGGGGCCGATGCTATCCAAATCCACCTCAATGCCGCCCAGGAAATTATTATGGCTGAAGGAGAACGGCGCTTTTCCGGTTACCTGGAAAATATAGCTGCCATTGTTGCGGCTGTAAAGGTACCGGTAATTGTTAAAGAGGTGGGCTGCGGCATTGCCCGTGAGCAGGCAACCCAGTTGACGCTCGCCGGGGTCCGGGCCATTGACGTAGGCGGGGCCGGCGGAACCAACTTTATAGCCATAGAAGCAGCCCGAACGGCGACTGCTTTAGCCGATGATTTTCTCGTTTGGGGCATACCGACAGTCGTTAGTGCCATCGAAGTGGCGTCTGTCTTGCCAAAAGGCGTAGACCTGGTAGTTTCAGGGGGAGTTCGTACGCCTACCGCAGCAGTAAAAGGGTTGGTTATTGGTGGCGCGGCTGTCGGCATAGCTTCACCTTTAATCAAAATGCTTACCGAGCAAGGAATGGAGCAGACCGTTGCCTGGTTCGAACGTTTTCTTACGGATATGAAACGGCTGCTGCTCTTGCTTGGCGTCCGGACGGTAGGTGACTGCGCCGCTGCGCCGTTTGTTGTCACCGGGTTTAGCCGCGAATGGCTGGAATGCCGTGGTTTTGACATTAAGATATATGGGCAACGCAAAAAGCATGGCTGACAAAAGCCATGCTTTTTTGCATGATTTTCGGGAAATAGGATAAGCTAGGTTAGCAGATATTTTAATCCAAGCGTGATGAGGTGAAAGATATGAGTTTGCCAATAGGCATGATTATTCTATTGGTAATCGGAGTGCTGGTCTATTTTGGCTGTGCGCAGCGCATTTTGGATCGGATGCGAATGACTGACAAACAAGCCCTTTTGTTTATCGCCGGCATCGTTATCGGTAGTTTTATCGACATACCGCTGATGACTACACCGGTTGAAGTAAGCGTGAATGTGGGTGGCGCGGTGCTGCCAGCCCTATTGTCCATATGGCTCATTACCAAAGCCGATGAGCCGGCCGAACGGGTAAGAGCAGTTTTCGCCGCACTACTCGTAGCAGGCGCTGTATGGCTTGGGTCGCGTTACCTGCCCTACGAGCCGGAAACCATGTTTTTGGATCCCAAATTGATTTATGGCATTTCGGCTGGTCTTATTGCCTATCTGGCAGGTCGTTCACGGCGAAGCGCATTTATCGGCGGCGTGCTTGGCATTATTTTAAGCGATATTGTCCATATGCTTACCCTGATTAGTGCCGGTATCCCAGGGACAACGGATATCGGCGGCGCCGGCGCTTTTGATGTGACCATTATCGCCGGTCTTGTCGGCGTCATGGTGGCCGAACTTGTGGGGGAAACGCGGGAAAAGCTTCAGGGCGGCCCGGTGCTTGGCCCTCACCGCCCAGAGGGACTCTACGAATTTAGCAAAGAGCTAACCGAAAGAGATAGCCGGAAGGCAGCGGTCAAGCCACCAGCTTCTTCAAACAATGACAAGGCCCGCAAGAATAGGGGTGACGACAGTGAATAGACTGTTAGTTTGCGTGCTAATTTTGGTCATTGGCATTGTTTTTAGCGGAGATGCTTTTGCTCATGAGCGTAATGACGGGGGATATTATACTATTGTGGACGAACAGGGAACCCCTGTTTATTATACCGGTTGGAAAGTCAGGGTGGGTGATCAATGTCTCACGGCTGATAACAAGCGTTATGAAGTATATCAAATCGAAGGCGACACCGCCCGCGCGCGCTTGATCGGCCAGGTGAACCTTGCTCAATACACGCCGCCAGGTGGTGCCATAGCTATGTTTGAAGGGTTGTTGCAGCCGCGTGTTGCCAGAGCCCAAGGCGGAAAAGTGGCTATCTATCATACCCATTCCGATGAATCCTATGTACCAACGGACGGTACGGAGAGTAAAGTTGGCGCTGGTGGTATTTACAAGGTTGGCGACTCATTTGCTCAAGCGCTAAAAACCAAAGGGTTCGATGCTATCCATTCGCAGGCCAAACATGATCCGCATGACGATATGGCTTATGAGCGTTCCCGTCGGACAGTACTGGATCTACTGAAGCAGCAGCCGGATGCTATTTTTGACATTCACCGCGATGCTGTTCCCGCAGAAGTTTATAAGGCAAACGTATCGGGTCAAGAAATTAGCAAAGTACAGTTAGTTGTGGGTAAATACGGACCTACGGGCAAACAGATTGAGGATTATGCATTGCAGATCAAGGCTGCGGCAGATAAGCAGCATCCCGGCCTAGTTAAAGGTATATTCTTTGCAAAGGGTGGCGACTACAATCAGGATCTCCATCCGCGGGCGATGCTGCTCGAAGTCGGTGCTCATACCAATACCCGCGATTCGGCGGAAAAAGGAATTGCCCTTTTTGCCGACGTCGTGCCAACCGTTTTGGGCAAGACCGCTCCCGGTCCGCAAGCTACTAATGGCGCAGCAGGATTAGGAACTGCTGCCACCGGACCGTCCGGAGCCAGTAAGTCAATAGGTTGGATTTTAGGATTATTAGTAGTTGGCGGAGCGGCCTTCCTGTTTCTAAGTACCGGTGGTTTTAAGGAAGCAGGCGCCAAGCTTAAGCAATTTACCTCTTCAGAATTTGCCAACTTCCTAGGCCCTCGGCTCAAAGGCAAAAGAAGAAATAATCCTAATGACAGGGATGACAGCAACCCCAAGTGATTATCATATACCATGGGCGACGACAACTGCTGCCGCTAGTGGCATGTTATTTGCATCTTGGCCGCGAACAGGACGTTGGGCTTATTTTGCGCCGCGCTAAACTTCAGCAGAATATTCAGCCCTTTACTATTATCGGAACGGACAGTAATGGCAATATTGTCTGCTGTCTGGCGTATGGTTCTTATGGCGGAATTTACTGTCGGGCCGTGCAAGGAATTGCGCAGATATTTTCGGTCGACATTAAACTCATTAATGTCGACCATCTTTGCTCTTGCCGCTCCGGCAAAGGATTGATGTCGGTGTTAAGGAAGTACCTGGCTGAGTGGTTTCCGTCTATTTTTGGACCAGCATATTTACAGGAAGTGTCTGAAGTTTTGTGGGGCGCCTGTCTTGGCAGGCGACAGGGTGATGCTATCTGATTATAATCTATTACTGTTTTGCTGGCGCCCATGCTTCGGTTGTGGCGTCCGCCATTCATTGCGGTCTGCTGCCGACCGATAGGATACCTAGTCATGAGGAGTTTCTGGCGATACCTTATTATGACAGGACTTTGCCGGAACTTATCGGTCAGCCTTATCTGATGGGGGAAGATGCGCGTGGGAACAGTGTCTATTTCATGGGCTTGTGTAACCAGCGGCAGCAGATCGATAACATGATTCGCACGATTTTAACCGTAGTGGGTATTCATGACGGTAAATACATTCTACAGGACGCTTTTCCACTTATCACTTTTTCTACCAAATTAGGCGGGTTGCTGTCAAAACGTTACTGTCTGACCAACCTGGGACGGTCTATGTCGATATGGGGGATTCAGCGTTGCTATCCACAATTTGTAGAACTGGTGGAAAATGTCAAGCGCCGATTGGAGTGATGCAAATAGCCTCATCACTCCTTTTGTTTATTTGCAGGAGAATGGCCGAGGCATACTGAATATAAAAGCAGAGGTGAGAATTTTGGCATTTAAAGGCATTATTGCCAGGGTACTGCCGAACAGTATTGCAAGCGAATTGGAACTTGCACCCGGCGATCGCCTGCTCGCGGTAAATGGAAAACCGGTGCAGGATATTATCGATCTTAGTTTTGCACTGGCCGAGGAAATGGTTGAACTACTGATAGAAAAGGCAAATGGTGAACAGGAAATTATTGAAATCGAAAAAAATTATGACGAAGATCTTGGTATAGAGTTTGAAAGCGCTGTTTTTGACCAGGTGCGCCGTTGCGCCAACCGCTGCATTTTTTGTTTTGTCGATCAAATGCCGCCAGGAATGCGTGACAGTCTCTATGTAAAGGATGACGATTATCGCCTATCTTTTCTTTACGGTAATTTTATTACGCTGACTAATTTAGGACCTCGCGATCTTGAACGCATTCGCCGGCTTCATTTGTCTCCCCTTTACGTCTCTGTGCATGCGACAGATGGAGAAGTGCGGCAGAAAATGCTGGGCAATAAGCGGGCCGGTCAAATCATGCAGCAGCTCCGCGATCTTATTGACGCAGGCGTAGAACTTCATACCCAGGTGGTGTTGTGCCCTAGTATCAATGACGGGCCTATTCTGGAGAAAACCATTGCCGATTTAGCCGAACTATATCCGCATGTTCTGTCGCTAGCCATAGTTCCGGTGGGATTGACCCGCTTTCGCGAAGGTTGTTATCCCCTTAAATCCTTCACTGCGGATCAAGCGGCTGTCATTATTAACACTGTCCATCATTGGCAGCGTCGCTTCCAGCAGCAATGGGGGACAGCATTTGTCTATTTGGCTGATGAATTTTATGTTGCTGCCGGCCATCCCATCCCGAAGTATGACGTATATGGCGATTTTCCCCAATTAGAAAATGGCGTCGGGATTGTTCGCATGTTTTTAGCCGAATGGGAACAACAGACAGCGGACGGGGTGGCTTATTCCGAAAAACATTATATTGATGTAGTATGCGGTGTTTCAGCCGCCAAAATTATCGAGCCGCTGCTGGCAGACCTAAAAATTCCTAACCTGAATACCAGGGTCGTGGCTGTAGAAAACAATTTTTTCGGACCAAGTGTCACGGTAACCGGTCTTTTGACCGGACAGGACATTCTGGCTGCCCTGCGCAGACTCCCTGGACCGCGTACCGGTGTTATTATCCCCGGCGTGGCGCTAAGGAAAGGCGAAGCTGTTTTTTTGGATGACCTAACCCCCGATAATTTGGCGCAGGAACTGGGGGCTACGGTACGAACGGCCTATTTTGCCAAAGACCTGCATCACTTGCTTACGGCTTGGAGGTAAAATGATGAAAACATCACTCGGTTTAATTCAGGTATATACTGGCAATGGCAAGGGAAAAACTACTGCTAGCCTGGGGTTGGCGCTCCGGGCCTGCGGTCATGGGTTTAAAGTATGTATGTTCCAGTTTATGAAGAATAATCCGGATTATGGGGAGATGAAAGCTGCTCATTTGCTGCCAGGATTTAAAATTATTCCTGTTGGCCGCAACGAGTTTGTGAATTTGAAAAATCCGGAGTCTATTGATATCCAATTGGCCCGTGACGGCTGGGAGCTGGCCAAGTCCGTACTCCGCTCCCGTGAATACAATATTGTTATTTTGGATGAAATCAATGTCGCAATGGCCTGTGGACTAGTGGACACGCGGGAGGTTGTTTCCTTCTTGCAAGAAATCAAGGGCGAGACGGAAATATTGTTGACCGGCAGATACGCTCCCGCCGAAATTATCGCCATTGCCGACTTGGTAACGGAAATGTGCGAGGTGCGCCACCCCTATTCTCAGGGCGTTGAGGCTCGGCAAGGAATCGATTATTAGCAAACTAAATTTCAAAAGGTGATGACAGTGAGTAAACCTATTGTCGCGATCGTGGGCCGCCCTAATGTGGGCAAGTCCACTCTGTTTAATTTTATTGCCAAGAAGCGGGTATCTATTGTCGAGGATATACCTGGCGTTACCCGTGACCGGATATATATGGATGCCGAGTGGTTGGGCCGGGAATTTACCATGATTGATACCGGCGGTATAGAAATTGAGACTACTGACCGCATACTTTCCGCTACCCGCCATCAAGCCCAATTAGCCATTGAAGAGGCTGATGTTATTATCTTTGTGGTTGATGGTAAAACAGGTATAACAACAGCGGATGAAGAAGTAGCGGCGATGCTGCGTTCTACTCGCAAACCGGTTATTTTGACAGTAAATAAGATTGACAGTCCCAAGGATGAACCGGCTGTTTATGAGTTCTACAACCTTGGCTTAGGTGATCCGATTGCCATTTCGGCTACTAACGCCCTCAGCATTGGTGACCTGCTGGACAGGGTAATTGAACTCCTCCCGCAAACAGGGAACGCCGAGGAAGACAATGATGTCATCAGGGTCGCATTTATCGGGCGGCCGAATGTGGGGAAATCTTCACTGGTAAATGCCCTGCTGGGCGAAGAGCGGGTAATTGTCAGCGACATACCGGGGACCACGCGCGACGCAATTGATACCTATTTTGAAAAAGACGGTACAAAATTTATCCTCATTGACACAGCAGGCATGCGGCGCAAAGCGCGCATCAATCAGCCGGTGGAACGATACAGCGTTATCCGTTCGCTGCGAGCCGTGGAACGGGCTGACGTTGTTCTTATGGTTATTGACGCGGTGGAAGGTGTTACCGAACAAGATAAGAAGATTGCCGGTTATGCCCATGAAGCGGGGCGGGGTATTATCATTGTCGTCAACAAGTGGGATTTGATTGAAAAAGACAGCAAAACCGCTCTGCGCTATACAGAGAACATCCGCAGCGAAATGGCCTTTATACAGTATGCGCCTATTTTGTTCACTTCCGCCCTTACCAAACAGCGCGTACATCGGATTGCAGAATTGGTAAAGTTCGTGGCTGAGCAGCATGCTATGCGTGTGCAGACAAGTGTTCTCAATCAGGTGATCGAAGACGCTATCCGTATTAATCCTCCGCCTACGGATAAAGGAACACGATTAAAAATTTTCTACACTACCCAAGCTGAAGTAAAACCACCTACTTTTATCTTTTTTGTTAATGAACCGGAAATCATGCACTTCTCCTACCTTCGCTATCTGGAAAACAAATTACGGGAAGCTTTTGGTTTTGAAGGCACGCCACTTAGGTTAGTTGTGCGCGGGCGTAAAGAAGAGGAGTGAGTCAATGCAGTATTTTTGGGTCATTGCACTAAGCTATCTAATTGGATCAATCCCGAACGGTTTAATTGTCGGTAAACTGATGTGTGGTGTGGATGTTCGGCAATTTGGCAGTAAGAATATAGGCGCTACCAACGTGTATCGCGTTCTGGGACCGTGGCCCGCCTTTTGGGTGTTATTGACCGACTTGGCCAAAGGCGTAGCCGGCGTATATCTCGGACAGTATTTTGTGGGAACACCGCTGGCTCTGCTGGCTGGCGGCATTGCCGCCATTGCCGGGCATAACTGGTCTGTTTTTTTGAATTTTAAAGGCGGTCGGGGTGTTGCTACCGGCTTAGGCGTTATTGCCGTCATTGTTCCTAAGATCACGGTTATCGTTTTTAGTGTTTGGGCGCTTATAGTGTATTTTACCCGCTATGTATCTCTCGGCTCTATTGTGGCCGCCGCTTTAGTACCCCTGCTGATGTGGGGATTTGGTGAGCAGAAGGAGTTCTTGTATTTTGGCATTGTTGCCGCCATTTTTGTAATTGTTCGGCACAAACCGAATATTGAGCGGCTGCTCAAGGGCGAAGAATTAAAAATTAAAGCCGGTGGCAGTAAAACTAACAAGGAGAAGTGAGTTACCATTGATGAAAGTTGCGGTTATCGGGGCCGGAAGTTGGGGTACTGCGCTGGCGGGGCTCCTGGGTGAAAATGGCCATGAGGTAGTGTTGTGGGCGCGCAGCAACCGGTTGGCCGAAGAACTAAACCGAACACGGGAAAACACTGCTTACTTGCCTGGAGTGTTGTTGCCGGCTTCTGTCGTTGTTACTAGCGATCTGAAACAGGCTGTTGCCGGTGCTCGTTTCATTTTTGTGGTTACTCCTTCCCACGCCGTGAGGGAAACAGCGGCAGCGCTAAACAAAACTTCGTTGGCCGGCGGAAGCATCATTGTTTCGGCGGCTAAAGGGCTGGAATTAAGTACGTTTAAACGAATGTCTGAGGTCATCGCCGAGGAACTTCCGGCATGTGCTGAATCGATCGCCGTCCTATCAGGCCCCAATCATGCTGAAGAAGTCGGGAGGCGGCATCCTACAGCGTCGGTAGTGGCCGCTACTTCACAGGAAGTGGCGGAATTGGTGCAGGATCTTCTTATGAATCCCTTTTTCCGTGTTTATACTAACCCGGATGTAATTGGCGTTGAACTGGGGGGGGCATTAAAGAATATCATTGCGCTGGGAGCAGGGATTGCCGAGGGGCTGGGATTTGGCGATAATGCCAAGGCCGCCCTTATGACCCGTGGGCTCGCCGAAATTGCCCGTCTGGGAATGGCTATGGGCGCAAAGCCATTAACTTTCGCTGGCCTAGCAGGTATCGGCGACTTGATGGTGACATGTACAAGCCGTCATAGTCGTAACCGCCGTGCCGGAATTATGGTTGCCCAGGGGAAAAGCGTCCAACAAATTCAGGCGGAAACTAACATGGTGGTGGAAGGAATTCGCTCAACATTGGCCGCTTATAAATTGGCCCAACGCTACGGGATTGTAATGCCAATCACTGAACAAACTTATCGAATCCTCTATGAAGGGAAACCGCCCCGCGACGCAGTTCTCGAACTCATGACACGCGGCAAGACCCATGAAATTGAAGAAGTGGCAATCTCGCACGGGATACTTTGGCAAAAGTGAAAACTTTTGGTAAGGAAAAAAGAGTATGGAGTTACCATACTCTTTTCTTTTGTAATATCTTCTGCGGCATGTCATATATTTATAATGATTATTTGAGCATTTCTCGCATTTTGGAGGCAATTGTCTGCATCCGTCCGGTATTACCGCTAAAGGAGGGATGACTAAGGTCGTAGTGGGCAGCATGCGCAAAGATATCAGAGATTACAGAGTGGGGAGGGGAAACAATGGAAAAATTTGATTTGTTCAGAGACATCGCTGAACGTACTGGCGGCGATATTTATATCGGTGTTGTAGGCCCAGTACGCACCGGCAAATCGACCTTCATCAAACGGTTTATGGAGACAATGGTCCTGCCGAACATCGCAGATCCATATGATAAAGAACGGGCAAAGGATGAACTTCCGCAAAGCGGTGCCGGCAAGACTATTATGACAACCGAGCCGAAATTCATTCCGAATGAAGCTGTAGAAATCACCGTAAAAGACAATGTAACGGTACGGGTACGCATCGTTGATTGCGTCGGTTATACTGTTGAGGGTGCCCTTGGCTACGAAGAAGAGGAAGGCCCACGGATGGTATTGACTCCGTGGTTTGACCACGAAATTCCGTTTCAAGAAGCGGCAGAAGTAGGAACCCGTAAAGTTATTACCGAACATTCTACCATCGGTCTGGTAGTGACCACTGACGGCTCTGTCACTGACCTGGACCGGGACAAATATGTACCGGCTGAGGAGCGGGTTATCGCCGAATTAAAAGAGCTGCAAAAGCCGTTCCTGGTAATCCTTAATACCAATCAGCCTACGGCCAAGGAAACGCGTGAACTGGTCGCAAAACTGGAAAACAAATATGATGTACCCGTAATTCCCGTTGACTGCGCTCAATTAAACCATGACGACATTTACGCTATTCTCCAGGAAGTGCTGTACGAATTCCCGGTTAAGGAAGTAAATATTACGTTGCCCAAGTGGGTAGAGGAACTGGGCGGCGATCATTGGTTGCGGGTGAAGTTTGACGGCGCCGTGAAAGAAGTTGTTGGTTATGTACGGCGGCTGCGGGATATTGATCGTGCTATTGACGATCTTTCCAGCTATGATTTCGTTGCTGATGTTATCTTGCACGATATGGACCTTGGCAGTGGCGTTGCCGTGATTGAGATGACTACTCGCAATGATCTTTTCTACCAAGTACTTGAGGAGCTTACCGGCTTTACCATTGGCGGTGAGCATCACCTGCTGCGCCTCATGAAAGATCTGGCCGTAGCTAAGCGTGAATATGACAAGTTGGCAACTGCCCTTGATCAGGTTAGGCAAACGGGTTACGGTATTGTACCGCCGCAACTCGAAGAAATGGTGCTCGAAGAGCCCGAAATCATCCGTACCGGGAACCGTTTTGGCGTAAAACTGCGGGCAAGCGCGCCTTCGCTGCATATCATCAAGACTGATGTGCAAGCCGAAATATCGCCTATCATCGGAACGGAAAAACAAAGCGAAGAGCTTATCCAATACCTCATGCGCGAATTTGAAGGTGAACCTGAAAAAATCTGGCGCACCAACCTATTTGGTAAATCACTAAATGCCTTGGTGCGTGAGAGTATCCAAAACAAACTTACCAGTATGCCGGAAAACGCACAGAACAAATTGCGTGAAACATTGCAAAAAGTTGTCAACGAGGGTAGCGGCGGCTTAATCTGCATTATTTTTTAAAAGCCAGTAGGATGAAAAATAAAGCAGTCAGTCTATCTAGACTGACTTTTTATTTTTCATCCCATCTTGTCATTTGTATAAGCCTGCGGTATAATGTCTACTATAAAAGGATAATTATCCGTGTCAGCAATACGGAAGGAGTGCAAAGAATATGGTGACAATGCAAAAGTCGGCATTCTATCTTGTCCGGGAGGAAATCTTGCCCGAAGCAATCAAAAAGACAATTAAAGTGAAGGAGTTATTAAAGCGCGGTGAAGCAAAAACCATTAACGAAGCTGTTGAAAAGATGGGGCTTAGCCGCAGCGCCTATTATAAATATAAAGATTTTGTTTTTCCGTTCTATGAGGCCAGCAAGGAGAAAATCGTGACTATTGCCTTACTACTGGAACATAAGCCGGGCGTGTTGTCAAGAGTTCTTAATACGATTGCTGGCGATCGAGGCAGTGTTCTTACTATTAACCAAGGCATTCCTCTTCAAGGTGTGGCTAACGCCACTATCTCAATTGAAACGGCTGACCTTGCTGTCGATTTGGAAGCTTTGCTGGACAAACTGCGCATGGTCGAAGGTGTAAAGCGGCTGGAACTTCTTGGGCAGGCATAAGGGGGAACCAAGATGGGAGAGAAGGTTATTCAAGTAGGGTTACTGGGGATGGGAACGGTCGGCTCCGGTGTAGTTAAACTTTTGGCGGCCAATGCGCAGGATATTGCCCGCAAAGTAGGAGCGCCGGTGAGAATAAAAAAAGTATTGGTCCGCGATCCTGAAAAACCAAGGCCGGGTTTATTGCCCGACCAGCTCGTCTATGATGTTACAGCAGTAATTGACGACGCCGATATAGATATTATAGTAGAAGTAATGGGCGGTGAACAACCAGCGAAGGATTATATTTTACAGGCCCTTAACCGCAGAAAACATGTCGTGACGGCCAATAAAGATGTTGTTGCAAAGTATGGCCGGGAATTGTTCGCAGCGGCGGAAGCAAACCATGTAGACTTTTTGTTTGAGGCTAGTGTTGGCGGTGGTATTCCTATCATCAGACCGCTCAAACAATGTTTGGCGGCCAATAAAATCAGCGAGGTCATGGGTATTGTCAACGGTACGACGAATTATATGCTCACCCAGATGACTCAGCATGGCCTGGACTTTGCTACGGCGCTACGCCAAGCCCAGGCCGCAGGTTATGCCGAAGCAGACCCTACCGCTGATGTGGGGGGGTGGGATGCAGCTCGTAAAATCGCGATTTTGGCTTCCATCGCTTTCGGGACCCGGGTCACGGTTGATGATGTCTATGTGGAAGGGATTACTACCATTGGCGCTGAAGATATTGAGTACGCGTGCGAATTAGGCTATGTTCTCAAACTTCTTGCCGTTGCGAAAGAAACCGACAAGGGTATTGACGTTCGTGTTCACCCTGCTTTTATTCCTCATCATCACCCGCTTGCGGCGGTACAGGACGTCTTTAATGCCATTTATGTGCGTGGTGACGCAGTTGGCGAAACGATGTTCTACGGGCGTGGCGCCGGACAGATGCCTACTGCTAGTGCAGTAGTGGCGGACGTAATTGATGTGGCGCGCGACATCCGCCATCATGTCAGCAGCCGCATTCTTTGCACCTGCTATGAGCAAAAGCCCTTGTGCCCCATTGAGCAGACAGCTTCTCCCTATTACATCCGTTTGTTAGTGGAAGATAAACCAGGCGTGCTCGCTGCGATTGCCGGTGCTTTTGGGGCTCAGCAGGTTAGCTTGCATTCAGTCATCCAAAAACGCAAGGTGGATAATTGGGCTGAAGTAGTACTGATCACCTACCGGGTATCTCACGCCAGTCTGCGGCTGGCTATCAATACTATTGAGGGAATGTCTATAGTGAGTAAAGTACAAAATGTCATTCGCGTAGAAACGGGCGAAATCGATTAAAGAGAGTAACAGAAACATATTAGAAGCAGCGGAGAGAATACGTATGGCACAATCAGTTAAAGTTCGCGTACCCGGAACTATTGCCAATTGCGGCCCAGGTTTTGACACGGTCGGGATGGCGGGCACAATTTACAATTATCTAGAGTTAACGTTAACCGAACAGCCAGGTGTTTGTATTGAAGTAAAGGGGGAAGGTAGCGGCATTATTCCGGACAATGAGTATAACATCGCCTATCAGGCTGTTCAAGCCGTTTTCCGCGAGGTCGGGGCTAAGCAGTGCGGTGTTCTTATCCGCATGGAGAACAGTATACCCTTGGCCCGCGGACTTGGCAGTTCCGCTGCCGCCATTGTGGCCGGGCTTACGGCTGCGAACGCCCTGACCGGTAGTAATCTGAGCATGGAAGAATTATTAGAAATGGCTACTCGCATCGAAGGCCATCCTGATAATGTCGCTCCTGCCCTGTATGGCGGTGTTACTGTTAGTATTGTCGCGTGTGGCAAAGTACAATGCTTGCGCATTGATCCGGCTGCTGGTTTCACAATGGTCGTGGCCGTGCCGGAATTCGGGTTGTCAACAAAAGCAGCGCGCCAGGTACTTCCTAAGACGGTGCCGCACCGCGACGCCGTATTTAATGTTGGCCGGGCAGCGATGTTGGTTGGTGCTCTTTGTACCAACAACCTTTCTTATTTCCGCTATGTGATTGATGACCGGCTTCATCAACCTTACCGGCAGCGTCTCATTCCCGGAATGCAACAGGTTTTTGACGCCGCAGTGGCTCAAGGCGCGCTTGGCGCGGCGATTAGCGGCGCTGGCCCTTGTCTCGTCGCCTTTACACAACATTCGCCGGCAGCAATCGGAGAAGCCATGGTTCACGCCTTTGCCGAGAACGGTGTGAAAGCCCATTATCTGCTTCTAGACTTGGATAAAAGTGGGGCCAAAATTATAGAAGATAATACTTGATATATATTTTAAAATGGATTATAATAATCTTTGTGAGTTGGAGGGTTGGTCCCGGCAGACAAAATGATAACGGCGGGGCGTAGCTCAGTTTGGTAGAGCGCCATCTTGGGGTGGTGGAGGCCGCTGGTTCAAGTCCAGTCGCTCCGACCAATAATCTCAGGCTTTGCGGGTTTGGACCGCGAAGCCTTTTTCTAATAATGTCGATGAAAACAAGGGTTCCTAGCGCATAATTCTACAATTTTGCCCCCTATCGCTATGTTATATTGGTCAAGTAGATTGTTTGGCAAGGGGGAATGGCGCTTGGAACGTCAGTTGCAGAATGGTATGATAAATTTGGCGGCCTGGGTAGTGGATAGTACCGTAGCGACATTGGTGATAACCGGGTTTTTGTCAGACAGTCAATCAAGACAGGCCGTTCAGATCGTAAAACCCCTAGTGCTGCGGGATTTAAGTAACGTGTTTACATCACTGACAGAAGAGCAACCCGATTATAATAAATGAAAAAACCGGCTGTTGTGCCGGTTTTTTCATTATCGTACGAAATCTGCTTGAGATTTTTTGCGGTGTAAAAGCACACCGGATATTTGATTGATGCGGCGACAACAGGGAATTGGATATTTCCAAGGAAAACGTACAAAAATAATCATATTCAAGCGCTATGAGCTATCCGGTATGAGCAAGATGCCGAGGCTTTTTCGGCGCAAAACGTGATATAGGAGAACGCTATGGATAACGATAAAACAATCCGACCTTGTTCTTGTACCGTGGAACGGGTTTGCTATCATGACCTGAGTGACCTGGAGAAGATTTTCACTGCTGCTTTTGGTGATGAAATTCATGTCAAACGGATACGCCAACGTATTCACCGTGTCAGGCAGTTTTATTATCTTCTTTTACCTTTGAGCAGGGTTTCACCTTGGGTCAAAAATTTATTCAACATTTATGTTTGCCGAATGGATGGACAAGTAGCCGGCTTTATCCAAGTATCCTATCTTAACCGTCGCCAACTGCACTTAGACTATATTGCCGTTAGGAAGCAGTACCGTGGTCGCGGTTTTGGAACTTTAATGCTGCGCAAGCTGGTGGAAAATGTTGCCGATGCTCAGCAGTACGATATAATTTTGGAAGTTAAGGAAGGAAATCCGGCCCACTGTCTTTACAAACGGCTGGGTTTTACCGATCAAGCTAAGGTGCTCCATTTTGAAAAAAATATTGATAAGACTAGCTCCGCTCGCACCCAGCTGCCGGGCTTTCGTGTCCGTCGGGACACAGACTGGCGGGAAATTTATCAATTATATCTTGCTAGTATCCCGGCCCGAATAAGGCGTTGTATTCAACGGGAGATAAAAGAATTTAACCCCAGTTTATTTACGCGAACGCTTAGCTGGATAAAAAACAAACTGATGGGAAACGAAATAGGCCAATATGTCTTGGAACGCGATGAAACTATCGTCGGTTCTCTCGAAATTTTTAGTTATCCTAAGGCAGGCATTCATAGTGTAAGTGTGCTGTTACACCCTGCATACGAACATTTGCGGACAGAATTAATGGAGCAGGCCCTAGCTCAGCTCAGTTCGTTTGGCGAAGGCGTAGTGACAACTACTATTTATAACGACGATATTCGCAAACAGCATACTTTAGCAATGCTAGGTTTTATAAAAACAGAAACTTACTATCTTATGTTCCGGCCGCCCTTTTCGGAGCAAGCTAAGGTGGTCGTGTATCCGGTGTCCAAAGCGCACACCCGTAAACGTAAATCGCATCCCGAGACGCTATCCCTTACGGAAGGCGAGTAAAAAAGCAGTTAAACGCGATGTGTAAACTTTATCTAGTTTCCGACAAGTATCCCGTGCGTAGTATACGGGCAACTGTTATGGGGAATTAACTTTCTGGGAAGACAATACCTAAGCTATATCACCAAGTATAAAAGAGGAGTTTTTTTGCTATAAATAGAAAATAATACCATTCGAAAACTGGAGGTGGGTTTATGGATAAGGAACGGGTTGTTAGTGAGACTATCGAAAAATATGAGAAATATATCAACCCTGCCGTTGCTCGGTTATTTCGTTTTATGGGGTTATCAACGGTAGAATGGGAAGCGTACGACACCATTATTCGCGATATAGACGGTAAAGAATACATTGACTGTCTGGGTGGCTACGGGGTATTCAGTTTGGGACACCGCCATCCGAAAGTAGTGGAGGCGGTAAAAAAGCAATTGGATATGATGCCGCTGTCCAGTAAAGTCTTGTTTAGTAAACCTATGGCCGACCTTGCTGAACTATTGGCTGAAATCACCCCAGGTGATCTCCAGTTTAGTTTTTTTGGCAACAGTGGCGCCGAAGCAGTAGAAGGCGCGTTGAAACTGGCCCGTATTCATACCGGCCGTACAAAAATTATTGCTACGCACAATGCTTTCCACGGCAAAACGATTGGCGCTCTAAGCGCAACAGGACGGGAGTTATTTCGCGAACCCTTCAAACCGCTTCTTACCGGCTTTATTCATGTTCCTTTTGGTGATCTTGTCGCTTTAGAGCAGGCCATTGACAACGATACGGCTGCTGTAATCGTTGAGCCCATCCAAGGTGAGGGAGGCATTATCGTTCCACCAGATGATTATCTGCCCGGCGTGCGTCGGCTATGCGACCGGCATGGTGCCTTGCTTATCTGTGACGAGGTGCAGACCGGTCTTGGCCGAACAGGCAGGCTTTTTGCTGTCGATCATTACGCCATAGTGCCCGATATCATAACAACGGCAAAAGCGCTCGGCGGCGGAGTAATGCCGATCGGCGCTTTTACCGCCCGCCCGGCGGTATGGGAAAAATATATTACCAGTCCTTTCCTGCACACTTCAACTTTTGGCGGCAACCCTCTGGCTGCCAGCGCGGCCGTAGCTGCCATCCAGGTTATCAAGGAAGAAAAGTTGGCCGAACGGGCGGCCGAGATGGGTGATTATTTTATTGGCGCTCTGCGGCAGGTAGCCGGCGATTACACCGATGTCATCAAAGAAGTACGCGGGCGCGGCCTAATGCTTGGCATCGAACTGACGAAAGAAGGCGTAGGCGGATTGATGATGGCCGAACTCATTGCCCAAGGAGTACTTGTAGCTTATACACTTAACAATCCCAAAGTCATCCGTATTGAACCGCCGCTAACCATTTCCCGCGAGACCGTGGACAAAGTGGTGGACGCTTTTGCCAAGGCGGCGGCTACGGCTCACGACATGATTGAAGATCTGTAAGAGGGGAGGACCTACTCGTGCCATATGTAGAAGTAACCATGCCGGTCAATTGCGATAAGAGTAAAATATATCCTATTTTAAAGGATATGGAGAAATACCCTGAATTTATGCCTGACTTGGTTAGTGTCGAAGTACTGGAACGCAAAGATAATACAACTATTACCCGTTGGGTTTCGAATGTGGACGGCCGAATTATAAAATGGACTGAGGTAGATACTTTTGATGATGAAAACATGCATATTGCTTACCGTCAAATCGAAGGCGACCTTAAAAAGTTTGAAGGCGAATGGATATTAAGCGATATTCCAGGAGGTACGGAGATTAAACTAACCGTTGACTTTGAATTCGGTATACCGATGATAGCCGGACTTTTGAACCCAATTTTGAAAAAGAAGGTACGGGTCAATAGCGAAAATATGCTCAAGGCTATAAAAGAAAGAATGGAAAATAATCCATAAAATCGTGAATTTTTAGCTTCCAATGGCATAATTGCCTATTGTTAATTATAAGTTAATTACTTATAATTAAACTTAAAATATGACGGTGGGAGGGAACGGCTAAGGCCAAGAATTTATCGGTTTGCTAACGTATATAATTATATAAAAGGAACGGCCTCTTATTATTGTCTAACGGAGGTGTTGCACATCAATGAATTCGCTTAAAACAACTATTTTGTTGGCGGCCTTGACCGGGTTGCTGCTGGCCGTGGGCAGTTTCTTCGGCGGCACCAAAGGCATGACAGTTATGTTCGTTGTTTCTATATTAATGAATTTCTTCAGCTATTGGTACAGCGATAAAATCGTACTTAGTATGTACGGAGCCCGCGAAGTTACACATCAGGAGGCACCCGACCTGATCCGGATGGTGTCGGCCCTGGCGCAAAAGGCAAAAATACCGATGCCCAAAGTATATATTATTGACACTGACGTTCCAAATGCCTTTGCTACCGGCCGTGACCCCGAGCACGGTGCGGTTGCCGTGACGACCGGCATAATGCGCGCTCTAAATTACGAAGAGCTCGAAGGGGTAATCGCCCATGAGCTTGCGCATATTAAAAACCGGGATACCCTTATCAGTACCGTTGTTGCCACTATTGCCGGCGTGATTACGATGATTGCCAACATTGCCCAGTGGACTGCTTTCCTGGGGTTTGGCCGCAGCAATGACGAAGAAGGCAACGGTATTGCCGGGATTGTTGAGTTTATCTTTCTCGTTGTGCTTGCCCCGCTTGCCGCAACGCTCATTCAGTTGGGAATTTCACGGTCCCGTGAGTATCAGGCTGATGAGACAGGCGCTTTAGTGTCCGGTAATCCCCTGGCCCTCGCAAGTGCCCTCCAAAAAATCGAGTACTATGCCCAGCACAGAATTATGCCGGAAGCTACACCTGCCACCTCGCACCTGTTCATTGTTAATCCCTTTAGCGGCGGCGACTGGCTCGTCAGTTTGTTTAGCACCCACCCGACTACGGCGCAGCGGGTGGCAAGACTTCAAGAGTTGGCCAAACGCATTAGGTAATTAGGCAAAACCTCCTGGATATCCAGGAGGTTTTGCTGATTTATTCAGGGTGGAAAAAAGCTGAAGAAGCTAGCTTTTTTCAGGTGAATATAATGGCAATATATTGACTTTCCCCGGTAATTTGCTAAAATTTATTTGATTGATTTTGAAGGAGGTATGAGATGAGTTGAACGCCTTAGGTCGTCACATTTTAGCAGAGTTTTACGGATGCAATGCCAGCATTCTCAACGACGTAAAAAAAGTGGAAGACATTATGGTCAATGCTGCGTTAGAAGCAGGTGCGGAAGTACGGGAAGTAGCTTTTCATAAGTTTAGTCCCCAGGGTGTCAGCGGTGTTGTTGTTATTTCGGAATCTCACCTAGCCATCCATACTTGGCCGGAGTTGGGGTACGCCGCCGTTGACGTATTTACTTGTGGCGACCGCGTCAATCCGTGGGATGCCTGTCAGCATCTGGTTACTAAACTTGAGGCCGCCGAGGTAGATGCCCGTGAAGTAAAACGAGGTCAACTAAAAGAAGTAACTGCGCAAAAAGTATCTTAATTCATTAAGGAGGGATTTTTATTCTCCCTTTAATATGGTGGAAGTGCGCATTCGTTTAGCTTCCTGTGTTACGAAGTATACACGGGGAGTTTTTTTATTTGGGCCGCTTTTGACAAGGACTTCGTCTAACCATATAATGGTACTTGCGGGAATAGGAATAAGATTTAAATCGTAAACTAACTCCGAATTTGACAGGAGGTAGATAACATGGACAAGACCTTAGCTTGGCTAAAGGAGATTAGCGAGGCGCCGGGGGTATCCGGGTTTGAGCAGCCCATAAGGACCCTACTAACACAAAAACTCAGTGGTATTGCCGAAGTCAGTTCTGATAATTTAGGCAGTGTGATTTTTAAGAAGCGTGGTGGCAGTGAAACACCTAAGATTATGATTGCCGCCCATATGGATGAAATTGGCTTTATGGTCAAATACATTACTAAAGAGGGGTTTCTGAAATTTACTACGCTGGGGGGCTGGTGGGAACAAGTAATGCTCGGACAACGGGTAACTGTTCATACGACCAAGGGCGCTATTCCCGGCGTGATTGGCAGTAAACCGCCGCATATCCTTTCACCTGAGGAACGCAAAAAAGTTGTTCAGAAAAAAGATATGTACATCGATATTGGTGCCGAGGATGAAAATGAGGCGAAAGAGCGGTTTGGCGTCCGGCCAGGCAATCCGGTTACTCCGTTTAGTCCTTTTACTACTTTGGCCAATGAGCGGTTATTGATGGGCAAGGCCTGGGATAATCGAATCGGTTGCGCTATTATGGCTGAGGTCATAGAAAAGCTGCAGCACGAGATGCACGCCAACACCGTTTATGGTGTAGGTACTGTGCAGGAAGAAGTGGGATTAAGAGGAGCTAAAACCAGTGCCGGCGTCATTCATCCTGACATTGCCTTTGCGGTTGATACTTGTGTGGCCGGAGATACGCCGGGTGTAACAAGCGATCAAGCGTCCAGCAAACTGGGCAAAGGAGTGGCTATTTCCATCTATGATTCCAGTCTCATTCCCCATACTGGATTGCGTGATTTTGTTGTGGAAGTGGCCGAACAAAATCATATTCCCTACCAACTGGAGTTTACCGAGGGCGGCGGAACCGACGCCGGCCGCATTCATCTTCATGCCCAAGGTGTGCCCAGTCTGGTGCTCAGCATTCCCACTCGCTATATTCACAGCCATAACAGCATTGTTCACCGTGACGATTATGACGCGGCCGTTCAGCTTCTTGTTACTGTAATTAAGCGGCTCGATCAGCACAAATACCAGGAACTGGTGAAATAAATGCCAGAAGGAATATTACCTTTTAAAAATATTTTCCCCAAGATAGAACCAAGTGTTCTTATCGCCAAAGGAGCGCAGGTTATTGGCGATGTTGCTATCGGCGCCAATGCCAGTATCTGGTATAACAGCATTTTGCGGGGCGACGTCAATTTTATCCGAATTGGCGCCTACACAAATATTCAGGATAATTCCACCCTGCATGTAATGAATGGGCACCCGTGCGTGGTAGGCAACTATGTGACCGTAGGCCATAATGTAATTCTGCATGGGTGCACTATTGCCGATAATTGCTTAATCGGCATGGGTGCTATCATTCTTAATGGGGTGGAAATCGGCGAGAATTGTATTATTGGAGCGGGTACGCTCTTAACGGAGTTTAAAAAGATACCGCCCAAATCGCTTGTGGTTGGTTCACCGGGTAAGGTAGTGCGCAGTGTAGCCGACGAGGAGATCCAGTTTATCCGCCAATCGGCCATTCATTATCATGAATTATCTTTGCACCACGAACGTTAAAAAGCAGGGTGAGAATTATGGAAAAGACGCTTGTGCTAATTAAGCCTGATGGTGTTGCCAGAGGGCTGTGTGGCGAAATCATCAGCCGTTTTGAGCGACGGGGGCTCCGCATTTTAGCCTTAAAGATGATGACGTTGTCGCGTGAGCAGGCTCATATTCATTACGCTGAACATCAAGGCAAGCCATTTTTTGACGGCCTGATTGATTTCATTACCTCCGGACCGCTGGTAGCGATGGTTGTGGGCGGGGAAAACGCTGTTAAGGTAGTGAGGATGATGATGGGGCCGACCGATCCGGCTGGGGCTGCTCCAGGGACGATACGCGGCGATTTTGCTTTGTCTGTAGGTAACAATGTTATTCACGGCTCTGACAGTCCAAGCAGCGCTATGCGAGAAATTGATCTTTTTTTCGCTGCCCATGAAATAATGAAATAGCGGCAGCCAATTGGAAGAGAGGGAGAAAGATGAAAATTTATACTAAAACGGGAGATCAAGGCCATACCAGTCTATATACGGGTGAACGGGTTGCTAAAGATAGCCTGCGGGTAGAAGCCTATGGCAGTATTGATGAAACAGACGCTGCGCTAGGACTGGCTCGGGCGCTTTGTCTTAAACAGGAAGTGAAGCAAGCCATTTATGATATGCAGCGGATGCTGTGGCAGCTAATGGCTGATGTAGCCAGTTTGGGCGAGAAAGGTATCCGAATTACCGATGCCCATGTACGGGAATTGGAACAGATGATTGACCGTTTTGATGCAATGCTACCGCCCTTGACGAAGTTTGTGATACCGGGTGACACGCCCGGGTCGGCGGCGCTGCATGTAGCCCGCACTGTGGCCAGACGGACGGAGCGGCAGATGTGGCGCTTGGCAAGAGAAGAAAGTGTAAACGAACATGTTTTGGTAGCCTTAAACCGGCTGTCTGATCTGTGTTTTGTTCTTTCCCGCGTAGAAAGTGAAGAAGCAAAAGAGGTTTAAAGGGAGGTTGGTAGGATGCCTATTTATGAATTCCAGTGCAATGCCTGCGGCGTCCGTTTTGACCAATTATGCCGGGTAAACTGGGAAGGCGCCGTGCGCTGCCCATCTTGCCAGAGCAGTGATGTTCGGAAACTTCTTTCACAATTTGTAAGTGGTGGACGAAGCGGTGGAGGATGCACCGGCTGCTCGGGAAAATCTTGCAGCACCTGTAAATAGCAGACACAAATGGCTCTACTCCGACATACACTATAGCAAGTGCTCAGCATACATAGTGGTGCAGGAGGAGCGAGGACAATGAAGCTCAAGGTTTATTTTATGTCCATACCCAAACCGTTTAGGAAATTATTTCGCATATTTTGCAAAAATTGCTAAAAATCCGGGAAATACTAATAACCGCCTGGAATAGGCGGTTATTAATTTTTTATAAATAAACTGAAAAGCAGGAAAATTTACAGTTGGCAGAGAACTGAAGTAATAGTCATTGCACACAGATGCATTACTTGTGTGACAGGAAATAGGGTATAGGAGGGACACGGTTTGAAAGAGTACAGAAGTGACAGGCTAAGAAATGTGGGAATTGTTGCACACGGAGGCGCGGGTAAAACGACGTTAACGGAGGCTTTTTTGTTTAGTTCTGGCGCTATCTCCCGAATGGGCCGGGTAGATGATGGTTCCGCCACTACCGACTTTGAGCCGGAAGAAATTAAACGGAAAGTTACGATCAGCGCAAGTTTAGCTCCTTGTGAATGGCGGGAACATAAAATCAACTTCCTTGATACTCCTGGTTATGCTGATTTTGTTTCGGAGGTAAAAGGCTCGCTGCGCGCCGTTGATAGTGTTCTCGTTGTTTTATGTGCTGCAGCCGGCGTGGAAGTAGAAACGGAAAAAGTCTGGCAGTATGCCGCCGACCTCGGCTTGCCCCGTATCGCCTTTATCAACAAAATGGATAGAGAAAACGCCGACTTCGATAACGTCCTAAATGTCATGCGAGATAAATTCGGCCAGGGGGTAGTGCCACTACAACTGCCCATTGGTTCGCAAGACACATTTAAAGGTCTCATTGACCTCATCTCTATGAAAGCCTTAGCGCCTGCGAATCCGCAGGGTACCAAGTATGAAGAGGTGCCCATTCCAGCCGAGCTTGAAGAGCGGGCTCAGGAAGCACGCCTTGCGCTGATTGAGGCAGCCGCTGAAGGCGATGATGACCTCCTGACTAAATACTTGGAAGGAGAAGAACTAACGGAAGAAGAAATTAAGCAAGGCTTGGTGAAAGGTATTGCTCAGGCCAAGGTTTTCCCTGTTTTCTGCGGTTCGGCGGCCAAAAATATCGGTACCCACCAACTCCTGGACGCTGTCATTTCATACCTGCCCGCTCCTAATGTCAGATCGGTAAAAGGTTTTCACCCTGTAAGCAAAGAGACGTTAGAAAGAACCCATTCCGACCCGTTTGCGGCATTAGTCTTTAAAACAACTGCAGATCCCTTCGTCGGCCGGCTTAGTTTCATACGCATCTTTTCCGGAATGCTCAAGCCGGACAGCACCCTTTATAACGTAACGCGCGACAAGACGGAGCGTATTGGTAATATCTTTACGATGCGCGGAAAACAGCAAGATAGCTTAACGGTAGCCCATGCCGGCGACATTGTCGTAGTCGCCAAGATGCAAGAGACAAAAACAGGGGATTCGCTGTGCGACAAGGATAAACCAATTGTTTTTGAGCCGATTAATTATCCTAAGCCGATGTTTATGATGGCCGTAGAACCTAAGAACAAGGGTGATGAAGATAAACTGGCCAACGCGCTGAGCCGTATGGCGGATGAAGATGCAACATTTCTGCTCGAGAAAAATAACGAGACGCATCAATTACTAGTCAGAGGTTTGAGCGATCTGCATCTTGACGTAATTGTCGAACGGATGAAACGTAAGTTCGGCGTTGATGTCAAACTTAGCGATCCCAAAATCCCTTACCGTGAAACCATTCGATCCAGTGTTAAAGTTGAATATAAACACAAAAAACAAAGCGGCGGTCATGGGCAATACGGTCATGTATGGCTTCAAATTGAACCGTTACCGCAAGGTGGCGGCTTCGAGTTTACTGAAAGCATTTTTGGCGGCGCCGTTCCTAGACAGTATTTCCCTGCGGTAGAGAAGGGCATCCGGGAGGCTATGGCTGGCGGCGTAATTGCTGGTTACCCCATGACGGATATTAAAGTAAACCTCTTTGACGGGTCTTACCATGATGTAGACTCGTCGGAAATGGCTTTTAAAATTGCTGCATCGGCGGCTCTGCGCAAAGGTGCGCTTCAAGCTAAGCCCATCCTGCTCGAGCCAATCTACAATGTAGAAGTAACGGTTCCCGAAGCCTATATGGGCGACATAATCGGCGATTTTAACAGTCGCCGCGGCCGTATTCTAGGTATGGAGCCGATTGGCAAAGGTTTGGGGGTTGTGAGGGCGCAAGTACCGCTGGCCGAAATTTTCCGCTATTCCATTGATTTGCGCTCGATGACGCAAGGACGCGGCAGTTTTGATATGAGTTTCTCCCATTACGAGGAAGTACCGCAGCGTATTGCCGAAGGCATTATTGCCAGCGCCAAAAAAGATAAAGCGGAAGAAGAGTAGTAAAATAAAAAGAAAAGCAGAGATCCTTATCAGGGATTTCTGCTTTTCTCTTATTTGGCAGGGGCGGCTGGACTCGAACCAACGCATGCGGGAGTCAAAGTCCCGTGCCTTACCGACTTGGCTACGCCCCTATGGATAAAAATGGTCGGGACGACAGGATTTGAACCTGCGACCTTTCGGTCCCGAACCGAACGCTCTACCAAACTGAGCCACGTCCCGATGCACTTACATTTTTAAAGTATACATGACAAAAGCCGTATTGTCAACATAAATTCACTGCTTTGTTATTTTCTATAAAATTTTTCTAAATTGCAATAGCAAATGCAACACCCTGTAAAATTAACGGTATATAAAGAGGCTATCAAGAAATTTGGGCCAGTTCCTCGTCAAAGCATTGCTGAGGAGTTTTATAGCCGAGTATTTTGCGAGGCAGATGATTACACCAATTCTGAATACGCTGAATGACAGAGGCAGCCAAAGCTGCTATGCTGGTCCCTTTGGGGATAAATCGGCGGATGAGACCGTTATGGCGTTCATTCGTGCCTCTCTCAAAGGAAGAATAGGGATGAGCAAAGTATACGCTGGTGTTATGGCTCTTTAAAAATGCGTCCAGTTCGGCAAACTCCGACCCGTTATCG